>JADHXS010000093.1 GCA_016782835.1 Phycisphaerae bacterium
CTGCTTTCAAGTCTCCATTTAAAGCCATCTATACGATAAAACCTCCATTATACCGATTTTAACCCCAAAACGCAAGATAAACAAAAGCCCGAAGCGGCAGCGCAGGGATGGGACTTAAGACGACGTATCATTTTTATGGCTTCTATCGTGTCGCTTCCGCTCCACGCTTTTGTTAAATAGTTGTTCAAATTCCGGATCGATGTAATACTCCATCATTTTACCTTGTTCATAAATGACATAGTTGATTTTTTCGAATAGTTTGGTTTTTGTAAAGACATATTTTGTACTGCCATGCTGAGTCCAGACTTTTGGAATATTATACCCATGTTGTCTTAATTTTCGGGTTGCCCAAGCTTTAAATGAAGTCATGAGCTTATCCATAGGTTCGGTTGAACTTACAAGAATGTGTGCGTGATTACTACGAACATGCGTAGCATATAACTGCCATTCTTTCCATAAACAACGTTCGACAATTGCTTCGAAAACTGCCTCTCGCATTTTTTTATCAAGCGTGACAGATGACTCTTTCAACTGCTGTTGTTCGTATAGAAAAAAAGATTTGTTCGAGCCAAGCAGTTTTGTAGAACCGTTTTTAACAAGTATACTTTTGCGGGAGTCACCATGCAGCCATGTGCCGTATGTGGTGAAGGTAATGAAGTATGCCAGTGGCTTATTATACATTTAACTCTCCTTCGTTTTAAAGCATGTTTTTTTTAAACAAAAGCCCGAAGCGGCAGCGCAGGGGACGCATACCATACAGGTTTCCGTTATTCCTGCGCCTCCACCGTCCACCGCAAATCGGCAATGTCCTTCGCTTTGATGAATTTAACATGCCCGTCAGCAAAAGCAATATTAGCCCCGGATTTGTCGTGCCGATCTGTAACAACATCATCGGCTCCGCCAACTTGGTTCCAGCCGGGCGCACTTTCAAACAGCAGCACCAAATCCCCCGGCAACTCATTCGCATCAACCGGAACAGCCTCATTCATCGCATAACTGCACGGACCGGTTTTATCGATACGGCAAACAAAAACATTATCTTCTCCCTCTAAATATTTTTGAATATTATCGCACCATTTTCGTGGGGTTGGATAGAATTGATTTTCGTCTTTATAAACTGAGCATGCTATTGAGAGGCTTTTTAGGTGTGCCCCGCAGATAACTTTAAGTGCGATTTTCTTCGGTGGAGGAGAAGTTGGGAATAAAAAGAAGAAAAGAAGTAATATAATAAATACACCCAAAAGGACATTAAGCAGATTAAATGATTGTTTTTTCTCTTCCATCTTTTGCCCCTTTCAATTGGAAGTTGCTTGTCTGAATATCAATATACAATCTACAATTGGAAATATCCAATAAAAAAAGGGCGTGCCGGAATCGACACACCCTTTGGGTTGCGACAAAAATCAGAGCCGGAAGCGTAAGCGACCGGTCAACCCCTCACTGACGTTCGGGGCTCTGATTGGTGCTTACTTGTTGCGAATCGCTGCCTGAGCCGCGGCCAGACGTGCGATCGGCACGCGGAACGGAGAACAGCTCACATAGTTCAGGCCCACGCGGTGGCAGAAATCGATACTGCTCGGTTCGCCGCCGTGTTCGCCGCAGATGCCGCATTTGAGATTCTTGCGGGTCTTGCGGCCGAGTTTCACGCCCATCTCAACCAGCTTGCCGACGCCGTCCTGGTCCAGCGCTTGGAACGGGTCAACCGCGTAAATACCCTGCTTGACGTATTCGCCGAGGAACTTACCGGCATCGTCCCGGCTAAAGCCCATCGCCATCTGCGTCAGGTCGTTGGTACCGAAGCTGAAGAATTCCGCTTCCGTCGCCACTTCGTCAGCGGTCAGCGCCGCACGCGGAATCTCGATCATCGTGCCGATCATATATGGCATCTTGGATTTCTTTTCCTTGAAGACCTGTTTGATTTCGTCTTCAACGTCCGCCTTCACAATCGCCAGTTCCTTCACCGAACCGATCAGCGGAATCATGATTTCCGGCAGCACTTTCTTGCCGGACTTCTTCACCTGCAAAGCCGCTTCCATAATCGCCCGTGTCTGCATCCGGTAAATTGCCGGATAGGTGATTGCCAGACGGCAGCCGCGATGACCCAGCATCGGGTTGAACTCGTGCAGTGCTTCAACCTGCTCTTTAACCACCGCCGGAGAAACATTCAGGCGTTTAGCCATTTCCTTCTGGTTGGCTTCTTCCTGCGGCAGGAACTCATGCAGTGGCGGGTCGAGCAAACGAACCGTGACCGGCAGTCCCGCCATCGCTTTGAAGATACCGACGAAGTCCTGACGCTGATAAGGCAGCAGTTTTTTCAGTGCACCTTCGAACTGCTTCTTGGCCCCGGCGTATTTCTTGTTCAGCTCTGCGATTTGCTTTTTATCATCAGTAGCCGCCAGCCCGCTCAGCAATTCAGTATAATCATCAGCCGCCAGAATCATCTCACGAACCGGCCAGATGCGTTCGCCTTCGAAGAACATGTGTTCGGTACGCGTCAGGCCGATGCCTTCTGCGCCGAAATCACGCGCCCGTTTACTGTCGCCCGGCGTATCCGCATTCGTGCGAACACCCAGCGTACGAATCTTGTCGCACATCGTCATGAACAGGCCAAACGTACCCGTCAGTTTCGGCTCAACCGTGGCAACCTGTCCGAGCATCACCTGACCGGCGGAACCGTCGAGGCTGATCCAGTCGCCTTCCTTGACCGTGATGCCGTTGACAGTGAACTTCCCGGTTTTGTAATCAATTGCCATGTCGCCGCAGCCGGCCACACAGCATTTACCCATACCGCGAGCCACAACCGCCGCGTGACTGGTCATGCCGCCGCGCTGGGTCAAAATACCAACCGCCGCATCCATGCCGCCGATATCTTCGGGACTGGTTTCGATACGAACGAGAATCACTTTTTTGCCTTTGTCACGCCATGCTTCGGCGGTTTCGGCGTTAAAGACAACCTGCCCGACCGCCGCCCCCGGAGAAGCCGGAAGACCCTTGGTGATAACCTTACGTGTTGCCTTTGCATCAAAATGCGGGTGCAGCATCCGGTCCAGTTGTTCCGGCGTCACACGCATCACCGCTTCTTCGGGTTTGATCATTTTTTCTTTGACCATATCGACAGCAATCGTAATGGCCGCATCAGCCGTCCGCTTGCCGCCGCGAGTCTGCAGGATGTACAGGACTTTTTCCTGAATCGTGAATTCCATATCCTGCATATCCTTGTAGTGTTTTTCCAGCCGTGTCATCAGCGCCGTCAGTTCTTTATACGCCTTGGGCATATCTTTCTTCAGATGCAGCAAATCCTGTGGCGTGCGAATACCCGCCACCACGTCTTCACCCTGTGCATTGATGAGATACTCGCCGTAAAATTCCTTCTTGCCGGTACTCGGGTTACGCGTAAAGCACACGCCCGTACCGCAATCGTTACCCATGTTGCCGAACACCATCGCCTGAACATTGACCGCCGTACCCAGCAGGCCGGTGATGTCGTTCAATTGACGGTACTTGATGGCACGGGGTGCATCCCAACTGCCGAATACTGCGTTGACCGCGTGGGTTAACTGCTCCAGCGGATTCTGCGGGAATGTTTTGCCGACGTCTTTTTTGTAGATCTTTTTATACGCTTCAACAACGCCCGCCAACTGCTCAGCCGACAGTTCATTATCGTTTTGAACACCTGCTTTTTTCTTAGCCGCGTCAATCGCATGCTCGAAATGCTCATGATGACAACCCATCACAACATCACCGAACATATCGATAAACCGGCGGTAGATGTCATACGCGAAACGCGCATTACCGGTCTTTTCAATAATCCCTGCGACCACGTTGTCATTCAGGCCCAGGTTCAAAACCGTATCCATCATCCCCGGCATGGAAACAGCCGCACCTGAACGAACCGATACCAGCAGCGGCTTTTTCGGGTCGCCGAACTTGGCGCCCATCGCCTTTTCCAGCTTGGTAACATTCTTGGCGACTTCTTCTTTCAACCCTTTGGGCCACTTTTTGCCCAGCTTGTTGTAATCGGAGCAGGTCTGAGTTGAGATAGTGAATCCCGGCGGAACCGGAACGCCGAGGCTGGTCATTTCCGCCAGGTTGGCGCCTTTACCGCCGAGCAGTGCTTTCATTTTGGCGTTGGCTTCTGCCTTGCCGTTACCAAAGAAATACACACGCTTACCGGCATTAGCCTTCGAAGCGGTTTTCTTTGCAGCTTTTTTCTTTGCCATTTCGTAAATCTCCTATTGCTTAAATACGATTAATTTAGAGCGTTTATCATGCGACATTGACACGCCGGTCCCACACAGACCGCCGCGCCCGTCATGGTGTTTTTCCTGTTTGCTTAAAAGGACGTAGAATATAATCCCAAAGGGTGCCGATGTCAATGATTAAAACCGGATTTGAGGTGGGTCTTTGTGCGAAAAAACGCAAAAAAACACATAAAAAGGGGAAAGTAACGCATTTTTGAGAGAAGACGCAACGGCCCTATAACAGCGGTGAGACCAGCCGGACAACGGACTCGCCCAGAGCACGGAACAGTGAGGCCTGACCGATACCGCAGGCACATTCGGCCATAATGTTTTCCATATAGTGCTCAACAGCCGCGATTTCGTCGGCGCTGTAAACAAACATCGCGGTTTCATAGTTCAAAAGCAAACTGCGGATGTCCATATTGGCCGAACCCAGAACCGCCGCCTGCTCGTCCATCAGAACGACTTTGGAATGCAGCATTTGGGGAGCATAGAACATCACCATCCCGCCGGCATCCTGAATCTGCCGCAGCGGGTTCCCGCGAACAATGTCCGGCAGCGGATGATTGGACCGCCGCGGCAAAATCACCCGCACATCAACCCCGCGCCGTGCCGCCAGCAGCAGTGCCTGACACAGTGCATCGTCCGGCACAAAGTACGGCGTCATCGTCCAGAAGCGTTTTCGTGCCATATAAATCATCGACAGCAGCGCATCGTGCAGCGCATCACTGGGCACATCCGGTCCGGACGGAACAAGCTGAACGATGCCGGTATGCGATGCATCAGCGCTCGGCAGCGGTTCGGGAATTTGCAATTGTTCCGGAGAAAGCGTTTCTTTGGCCCCAAACGCCCAGTCCCTGGCAAACACATTCAGCCAGTGCCGCACCGTCGGGCCTTGCAGCGTAAACGCCAAATCTTTCCAGCGTTTTTCATACGGCTGCGGGCCCATGTATTCGTTGCCGATATTGGCACCGCCGCCGATAACGGTTCGGTTATCGACAATCGTCATTTTGCGATGGTTGCGCAGATTCGTGCGCCCGCGAAACGGGCGATGCAGGACCGGCAGGAAAAACGCGAATTTTCCCCCGGCTTCAACCAGCGGACTAAAAAACCAGCCGCGGGTGTGCAGGGTGCCGACGCCGTCCATCAGCAGTTTAACCTCGACCCCGGCCTTAGCTTTGGCAACCAGAATATCCAGAATGTGCCGGCCCACTGCGTCATCGTGATAGATAAAGGTGGACAGAAAAATACTTCGCGTTGCACTTTCCAGCAGTGATACCATCGCGTCAAATCGTTCGATGCCGGTACCGCACAGCCTGACGCGATGTCCGGTTTCGGCGCCGGGAATGGTATAACTTCTCAGAATGCGGTCGATGACAGTCGCGTCTTCTTCGCCGATGGCCGAAGCAGGTTCCAGATCGAGCCGACCCTTTTTCTCGACGTGCCGGGCCATTTTACGACCGCCGAAAAACAAATACAGCGGCACGCCCACCCACGGCAGGAAGAAAATGATTAACAGCCAGGCGATGGTGCCCGATGGCGCACGCTTCTGCAGCAGGATATGCGCGATCAGCACGATGCCCAGCAAAAACCCGCCAATCAGCAGCAGATAGGTCAAAACCGACCACAGTATTGTAACCATAGACGCTCCAAACAGTTATAAAGCCTTTATCGGCTGATTGTGGTGTAAGAGTTCACACTTTAGCGTGTAAAAAGCCCCAACGAAAACCGCAGTTTTTGAGTTCAAAATAGAGTTGTTATAGGAACATGCAGGCCGTGTAAAGAAACCGTAAATTTGCCGGATTTTTCAGGCGAAACAAAGCGAAAAAATTTCTGCAGTTTTTAGTGTGTAACATTTTTTAGATACGGCACTTAAGTAAATGCCCCGCGGTTTTACTTGGGTTTTCGACCCGTTTGCAGTATAATACACCTGTGATGAACATGGCTTCGGTCATGGGGGGTTGAATAAAGTTTCATAGGGAGAAAACGATGGCAAAGTATTACTATAACTTCTGGGTCCCGTTTATGGCAACCAAGAAGCGTATTTTGCTTCTTGCGATTGCCTGCTACATCGCTCTTTGCTGAGCATTAACAACGAATAATCAAAGACACCATCCTTTGTGAGTAAAACGCCGGATATACGGACTCCGGCGTTTTTTTATGCGCACCCAAAAGCCTGAATATGTGAATGTCATTATCGGCTCTTTTTCCCCCGTGCCTCAGAGCGTACTCTATACAGCCGCTCCGTAAAACCGCCTTCATCAATGAACGCCATTTCTAATTTTCGAATTTGCTCGCCGCGGCATAGCTTTAGCGAAGACGGGTCCGCTTCATCCGTCTTAATAGCGAAAACATCCCCGCTTGTCTTATGTCGAGAAATCGCTTTCATAGCTAAATAAGCCCATCAAGAACTTCCCAGTCATTCCAATCATTTTGAAGACATTTTTCCCAATTGTAATCACTTTTTCTGTTCAATCGCCATGCGTTTCTTACTTGAATTACTATTCCCCCAACAAGCTTTTTTTTCTCTAAAATGTAAGATTGCAATGCTTCGGCTTTTGCTTTTGTATAGCTTGGGCCTTCGGGGTCTCGATAGTCTTTTGTTTCAAAAATCCCCAGCTTGCCACCCACAAATTGAACAAAATAATCAGGATAAAAGGTATGCACTGAATGCTTGGGATACTCATACTTTATGCCGAAATAGGTTTGTTTATTTTCGCCATTCTTCCACCACCAGGCTACTTTATCGCTCTTTTCTAAAAGCGACTCAAATTGATTTTCAGGGTCGCTTCTATTTTTGTCCAAATAGCACGGTTCGTGAATACATTTTTTGACTCTCACTATTTCATCGGTATTTTCATTAAAAAACAAAACTTCAGGTATTTCGAATTCGTAAAACTGTTCGCTTTCTTCTTGCCTTTTCAGAATCTCTTTTTCTCTGACTTTTCTATATGCCTCAATCGCACCCGATAAAATCTTTTCAAAGATGGGTTTGTTTCCGTTATGTAAAACAATTTTCTGAACCATCATAAATTCTTCGTCCCAATCCTTGGAGCCCAGATAGCGTTCAAACCATACATAAATTGTAGATTTCACCTTGGGCACAGATCGTTTTATGTTTCGAAAGGAGCCGAGATTGTCTTTTATTAGTTGCTCGAATGCTGCTTGCAGGTCGTTTCCGGCTATATTCAATCGGGCTTTTTGTTCGGAGTCAATTTTGCCCTCGATCTCATCAAAGGAATTTCCCTCAATTTTTGCATCCTGAATTATTTCCTGTTGATATTGTTTTAAATCGACAGTAATGCCCTCTTTCGCCAGCAACTTTTTGTTCTGATCGAAAAACTCTCTTTTTGTAATGCCAAATGCATCACACGCTGAATGTTCAAATACAGCGTCAAAGCTCGATGTGATATCCCCATAGTCAACACGCGAACGATAAAAAGACATCAACTGGATATTCTTGTAAACATCTCTTCGAGTGCTTTTCAGATGCTTAATAATATTCGGGTTGTAATCTTCCTTCTTGACAATAACACTTTGAACATTTGTATAGATATAGCCAGTATTTAACATGTCATTGGGATAATGCATTAACTCGGGCATCCGCAAAATGCGCCCGACGGTCTGGATTTCAAAGGTCTCACTGTGCGTTTCCCTGAATTTGACAAGAATGTGCGCTCGGGGACAGTCCCACCCGGTATCAATGGCCTGCTTGAAAACTAAAAATTCAATGGTGTTGTCCGGTTCGGATATCCAGTCAAGGGTATCTGACTTTTGCTCTGCCAACCAGATGGCAAGCTTGCCGTTATCTTCGGTTATGCCCCTTTTATCCAAAAATGACTGTACGGCTTGAATTTTATCTTTTCCGGCTTCGGCTGTGGGAATCTGAATAAGGACTAATGGATTGATATTGGATTGTTCTTGTTCAAACAGTTTTTTTAATCCCAGCCGCTTTTGATAGGCCGCCTCTAAAACAACTTCTTGCGAATCGGTCTCGCTTTTGGAAATCTTATCAATGTTCTCATTGATAATAATTTCTTTTTTGATAACTCCGGCCTCAATAACATCCTTGGGAGCAACTTGATACATTTCAAAGCCCCGTGCAATATCCTGTAAAGAAGGACAGATTTTAGGTGTTGCGCTCATTTCAAAGATAACATCGGCATTGATTTCTTCCCGCAATTCATTGGTGCGCTCTGCCGTCGCCCCGATATGGCTTTCATCAATGATAAGAATAATCTTTCGCTGCTCACGGGTTTTAGCAAGCACTTCTCGAAAGTTGATCTTTTCGCCATCTTTCATCAGGAGATTTTTCCAGTCCCCTGTCGCCCGTTCCTTGCTCCGTAATTTTTCCCAATTGACGACGACAACTTCGTTGCGTACAATACGTTCCCTGCTTCCGGTAAATTCTTCCTCGACAAGACAGACTCGCGGCGATCCCTGATAAATTTTTTCCAGCGAATGTTTGCTTTGAAGATGTAATTCACCTTTGCCGACACTGACCCACACAAAACAAATATCCTCATTAGGCAAATCTTTAATCAATTCCTCAATAACCCGGGCAGTCATTAGGGTTTTTCCGCTGCCGGTCGGGGCCTGAAATACACAGACCTTTCGCTGTCCCCCCTTCTGTAATAAAGACTTCACCTTAACCAGTAATTGATCAACTGCCTCTCGTTGGTATTTTTTTAAATTAATATTCATAAATGCTCTCGTAAACATCCAATATCTTTTGTGGTATAGGTTCCAATGTAACGCCGTTCCAGTCCTTAAAATCTTCTTCATCCAAACCCAGCGGATCAAGCGTAAAACAATAAAGGATTTTCTCACCGGAAAGTTTATCAAGTTCTTTTTTTAAATGCTTTAGCTCGTCTCGTTCTAAGGAATAATATACCCCCATAATTCGGCTATCATGTTTGAATATGCGGTAATGTTCGTTCTGGCTGATTTCATCGAAAATCCTTTCTCTAAGGCACAACATTTCAGTACATTCTTGTGTGACCCGAATTCTTAATGTATCTTTGCTTAATGAACGCTTGACAAAAGATGTTTTAAAATATTTCAGATTAAATTTTAATTTTTCCTTACTACCATAGCCCTTAGCTATATTTTTCAGCCTTGGATAACAATATTTATCAATAATTTTTTCATTATTATTTTCTTTATTGTAATACTACAGCGCCACATAATTATGAATTACCCTGAAAACAACAACGTA
The DNA here is from genome assembly GCA_016782835.1 of Phycisphaerae bacterium. GTDB lineage: Bacteria > Planctomycetota > Phycisphaerae > Sedimentisphaerales > Anaerohalosphaeraceae > 4572-13. The sequence continues at coordinate 9,460 of JADHXS010000093.1, forward strand.
AATTCTCGACTTCGATGCCCAAGGCTCGCAACTTCTGCCGCTTTCGCAGGACATGATGTTCTCTTGCCTGCTGATTGTGCTTTTGGTGG
>JADHXS010000094.1 GCA_016782835.1 Phycisphaerae bacterium
CCTTCGGGGAATTTGAAAATCACATCCAACCCCTGCACAACGATGCTCTGGATATTCCACTTGGCCGCCCATATACGAATTTGGGACAACTCCAGTAATTGGGCAACCTGTTCCGGGACAGGGCCGAATAAATCGCGCAACTCGGTTTTGAGCCGGTCGATGTCTTTGGGATTACGAGCGACGGAGATGCGGCGATAGACTTCCATCCGCTGGCGGTCTGAGGGAATGTAGCTTTTGGGGATATAACTGGCAAAGCCCAAGTCGATGACAGTTTCCGGTTCTTTCTCCGCCGGCTCGTTTTTAAGACGTTTGACCGCTTCGCTGAGCAGGCGACAATACAGCTCATAGCCAACGGTGTTGATATGGCCGGACTGCTGGGGGCCGAGAATGTTGCCCGCCCCGCGAATTTCCAAATCACGCAGGGCAATCCGAAAACCGGCACCCAGTTGTGAATATTCTTCAATCGCCTTCAGACGGCGGCCGGCAATCGGCGTAATCGGCCGGGATTTGGGCAGGAGCATGTACGCATAGGCGCGGTGTTTGTACCGACCGACGCGGCCGCGAAGTTGGTGCAGTTGGGCCAGGCCAAACCGGTCCGCATCGTTAATAATCATCGTGTTGGCGTTGGGAATGTCGATACCGGATTCAATAATCGTCGAACAAAGCAGGACGTCCGTATCGCCGGTAATGAATCGAATCATCGCGTCTTCGAGTTGATGTTTAGCCATCTGACCGTGAGCAATGTCAATTTTGATGGATGGCTCGTTGAGAATCTGCCGCAGTTCGTGCGCAAAACGCTCGATACTTTGGACACGGTTATGCAGGTAAAAGACCTGACCATCACGGTTAGCCTCCAGCAAAATCGCCTTGCGAATCGTCTCATCATGGAATCGACAGACTTTGGTCACCACGGCACGTCGATCCATGGGGGGTGTCGAAAGCGAACTGATATCCCGCAGACCGATCAGTGACATGTGCAGGGTTCGCGGGATGGGCGTGGCGGTCATCGTCAGAATATCGACATTGACGCGGAAGCGTTTGAGCCGTTCTTTGTGTTCGACACCAAACCGCTGCTCCTCGTCGATAATCATCAGCCCTAAATTCTTAAAGCTCACATCGTCGCTGAGCAAACGATGGGTTCCGATGAGAATATCCACCGTTCCCTTCCGGCAGGCGGAAAGAATCTCGCGGGCCTTTTTGGGCGTAGTAAAACGGTTGATGACCTCAATGATTACGGGAAAATCGGCAAAACGTTCTTTGAAGGTGCGGCCGTGCTGAATACACAATACGGTCGTCGGTACCAACACCGCCACCTGCTTATTGGACTGGATGGCTTTGAATGCGGCCCGCATGGCCAGTTCGGTCTTGCCGTAACCGACATCGCCGCACAGCAAACGGTCCATCGGCTTAGCCGAAGCCATGTCGTCTTTAATCTGGCTTGCAGCGGTTATCTGGTCGCCGGTTTCCTGGTAGGCAAACGTCTCCTCAAACTCCCGCTGCCAGACAGTATCAGGACCGAAATCAAAACCGCCGAGTTGTTGCCGTTTGGCCTGTGCCTCCAGCAGTTCGGCGGCCAACTCCTGAACCCCTTTGGCGACATCTTCCTTTTGTTTTTCCCATTTTTTCGTGCCAATCCTGCTGAGCGTCGGTCGTTTGGGCGTAGAGCCAATAAATTTCTGGATTAAATGAATATTGGCCACCGGTACATGTATCTGCAATCTCCCGGCGTATTCGAGCGTGATGTATTCGGCTTTGCTGCCGGACTTTTCCATCATCACAATACCAACAAATTTGCCGATACCGTAGGCAATGTGCACGACGTAATCGCCCTTCTTCAGGTCGAGCATACTATCCACGGAAGAAACGCTTTGAATCCGTCGGACACGCCGGCGCACGGATACCTGCCCGAAAACTTCGTGGTGTGAAATGATAATTGTGTTCATCGAACGAACGATAAAACCCTGCCGAATAAAACCAAGCGGTGTTTTGAAACTTGCAGGGATGGCATTAAACCGTTCATGCAAAATTTCCTTGACACGTTGAACTTCGGCTATGTTCTCACAATAAAAAAATACTTCATGCGTTTCGGCTTCTTTGACCAAATCATCTAAAACCGCCTGTTGGTCTTTCCAGACAGCCCCGGCCTTGTGCTCGAACTGCTGGGCGCTGGTAACATCCAGATGCAAAGAATCACCACCTGCGGAAAAACGGCTGATTTGCAGACACGTAAATCGGTTGGCCGCCTTGTAAACTGCCTTCCAGGGAACCATGCCCCGAATATCCTCAAGACGATTGAGAAACACCTCGGAGACTTCCGCAATCTCGGCAGGTTCCTCAAAAATGATAATCGTCTCGGCAGGCAGAAGATTAAGCAGTAACTCCGTTCCTTCCGGCTCAAGACTGGCTTGCGCAGCGGTCATCTGAACCGATGATAACGTTTCACTGGAAAGCTGGGTATCCAGGTCGATTTGACGAATGCTTTCAATTTGGTCGCCGAAGAATTCGATTCGTACCGGCTGAATATCCGTAATGTCAGACACTGTTTGCTTGCCGGATGTAAACGTGCAGACGGGGGCGAAGATATCGACGATGCCGCCGCGATGGGCAAACTGCCCCGGCACGTCCACACTGTCCACATGTTCAAAGCCGTGGTCGGTCAGCCAGCCGACGACGAGTCCCGGTTCAATCGTTTGTCCCACCAACAGAGACAAACCCTGTTCGGCAAGCAACTGCGGTTTGGCGACCGGCTGATTAAGGGCCTGCACACAAGTGGAAATCAGGAACGGCTCACTCTTTTCTTTTTGCTGCTGGGCGAAAAGCCACAGGGAAAGCCGCAGACGCTGAGCCAGTATTTCATCGGTCGCATCGGTGACTTCATCGGGGCTTTCCCACACGGGAAATGTCTGAACGGGCAACCCCGCAAAGACCTGCAAATCATCGGCCACATTGTCGGCATCATCAATGTGCGGGCTGATGTACAGAACGGGCCGTTTCAGCGTGTTCCAGATGTGTGCGGCCAAAAGGGGCGCATACGACCCCCACGTCCCGTCAACATTCACCGGCCCATCGGCAGAACCACGGTCTGTTAAACGAGCAAGAATTTCATTGACCGTATTGTCTTTGCTTAAATCCATAAAGTAACGCGGGCTTATCGCCCGCGCTTTGACAGCGCAGGCAAGATGCCTGCGTTACTATACTCCGAAGCTGGTACCGACGGCTTTGGCGGCAGCGACGAGCGGGTCGTTTTTCCTGACTGTTTTTATCTTTCCGGCGATGCGGGATAGCGGTACATCGTCGAGTTTGCCGTCTTTCCAGACGACAAGGCGGTTGACCCGTCCTTTCATCAGCAGTTCTAATGCATGATAACCGAAATTGGTTCCCAGTACTCTGTCAATGGGCGTCGGCGAACCACCCCGCTGCACGTGCCCCAGATTGACCGCCCGACAGGACAGCCCGGTCATCTGACCAATCTGTTCGGCCAGCACAAACGAAATACCACCCAGACGGACCGGGTCGGGACTGTTTTTGATCTTTTTAAAGATGACCTGCTTGCCGCCTTTGGGCTTGGCGCCTTCGGCAACGGTAATAATGCTGAACCGCTTGCCTTTTTTGGAACGGGCCCGCACGAAATCTGCAATCTTGTCCAACTCATATGGGATTTCCGGAATCAAAATGACATCCGATCCCCCGGCCGTCCCGGCATGCAGTGCAATCCAGCCCGCATAACGGCCCATCACTTCAACAATCATGACGCGGTGATGGGAGCTGGCGGTGGTGTGAACTTTGTCAATCGCTTCCGTGGCGGTCGTTACGGCGGTGTTAAAACCGAAGGTAATATCCGTACCCCAGATATCGTTGTCAATCGTTTTGGGGACGCCCATGATGGTCAGGCCTTTTTTGGCGAACGCAGCCGCCGAACACATGGTGCCGTCTCCGCCAATGCAAACAAGGGCTTCGATGCCGCGTTTCTCGAGATTTTGAATGCAGTCATCTGACACGTCTTTGTTGACAACTCGCTTGCCGGACTGAACCGGGTACGAAAACGGATTGGATGTATTTGATGAGCCGAGAATCGTGCCGCCCACCGTCAAAATATTGCTGACATCATTATAACTTAGCGGATGAATGCGGTCCTCGATGAGGCCTTCGTAGCCGTCTTCAACGCCCCACACGTCAAGTTTATGCCGATTGATCGCTGTTTTGGTGACCGCCCGGATGACCGCATTGAGACCGGGGCAATCCCCGCCGCCGGTGAGTACCGCAATCTTTTTTATACGCTGTTTTGCCATGAATCGGAACCTTTCAGAAAATCGTTTTCCCTACTTTACGGCAAACGGCGTAAAAAACAAGGCCCCAGTTTATAAAAACCGAGGCCCCGAAATTTCACAATATTCGATGCACTATGCTTTTGCTATGGATTTTTTGGCCGCCGCGACAACTGCTTCGGCGGTGAAACCGAAATTTTTGAAGCAGTCTTTGAACGTTCCGGAGGCGCCGAACGTGGTCATCCCAACGAACTCGCCATTGGTTCCGAGGTATTTCCACCAGCCGCTTTCTACACCGGCTTCGACTCCGACACGGGCTTTGACGGAAGGCGGAATGACACTTTCCTTATAAGCCTTATCCTGCTGTTCGAACAATTCCCAACACGGCATGGAAACAACCTGGGCTTTAATGCCTTCGGCAGCCAATGTCGCATAAGCCTCAACTGCAAGCTGGACTTCGGAACCCGTTGCCAGCAAGAGCACATCGGGATTGGTTTCGGGAATCAGCACATACGCCCCTTTGTTGAAATCCTTCATGCCGGGATGTTTCGCCGGATCCAGCACGGGCAGATTCTGACGGGTTAATGCCGTTGCCACAGGAGCATCGTTATGCTCAAGAATATACTTCCACATCAGGACCGTTTCGTTGGCATCAGCCGGACGGAATGTCAACAGATTCGGAAGGATTCTCAGCGACGCAAGGGTTTCGACCGGCTGATGGGTCGGGCCGTCTTCTCCGACACCAATGCTGTCATGCGTAAAGAGGAAAATAGTCGGATATTTCGACAAGGCAGCAACACGAACCGCCCCTCGCATATAATCGGCAAATACCATGAACGTACCGCCGTAGGGGCGGAGAATTTTGCTGACCGCAATCCCATTCATGACGGCTGCCATTGCATGTTCACGTACCCCATAGCGGATATACCGGCCGCTGCGGTTGTTTTTCTGGAAATCCTGAACCCCCTTGAAGTGCGTATTGTTGGAGGGCGTCAGGTCTGCCGAACCGGCCAGCACCAGCGGCATTGACGGCATCAGGGCATCAAGGGTTTCGCCGGAAGCCTTGCGGGTGGCCATCGCTTTATCCGCTCCAAACTTCGGCAATTTGCTGTCATCAATTACAGTTCCGCCCGCAATGGCATCCGTTAATTCTTTGGCCAGTTCCGGATAAGCCTTGGCATAGGCGTCAAAGAGCTTCTGATAGTCAGCACGAAGTTTGGCGCCTTTTTCTTTGGCTTTGCCCATATGAGAAGCCACTTCGGCGGGAACCACAAACTTCTGTTCCGGATCCCAGCCGGCATTGGTTTTAATCAGCTTGATTTCATCTTCACCCAGCGGAGCGCCGTGAGCGGTATGCGTATCCTGGAAATTCGGACTGCCAAATCCGATGTGTGAACGAAATTTAATCAGCGTAGGCGCCTTTGTTTGAGAGCAGGCTGTTTGGAGTGCCTTCTCTAAATCGTCAATATTCTCACCATCGCCGCCAACCTCAATAACATTCCAGTGATACGCTTTATACCGCTGAACCACATCCTCCGTAAATGACAAGTCCGTTTCACCGTCGATGGTAATATGATTATCATCGTAAATGACAATGAGGTTGTCCAACCCGAGGTGTCCTGCCAGACTGGAGGCTTCGCCGCTGACGCCTTCCTGCAGACATCCATCACCGCAAATGACATATATATTGTAGTCGAAAATGGGGAACTGCTCTTTGTTGTAGCGAGCGGCCAGATATTTCTGGGCAATCGCCATTCCTGCCGCGTTGGCAATGCCCTGTCCAAGCGGACCGGTCGTGACTTCTACGCCCGGCGTGTGGCCATATTCCGGATGCCCGGGCGTTTTGCTGCCCCACTGACGAAATGTTTTGAGTTCGTCCAGAGGTAAATCATATCCACACAAATGTAAGAGTGAATAAAGCAGCATACTGCCATGTCCGGCAGACAGAACAAAACGGTCCCGATTGATCCATTCAGGATCTTTGGGGTCGAATTTAAGGTACCGCTGCCAAAGGGCATAAGCCGCCGCCGCCATGCCCATCGGCATGCCCGGATGGCCGGATTTTGCGGCCTGAACACCATCCATCGAAAGAAAGCGTATGGTTTGAACGCATAAATTATCTAATTGAGAAAGTCCGGACATTGATTCTTTAACCTCCTGTGTAACCTACTTAAATTATTAGAGTTACGTATTTATTCATGGCTGTTTCGATGCTTCTAACAGCACGATTAAGGATTCGTATAATAATCATGAAAACTACTTGTTGCAAGCGTTTTAGAGAAAATACCCAGCAAAAAGTAATTGGTATCCTGAAGTAATTGGTATCCTGCAATTTACAGAAGAACAATCTACGCCCAAAAAACGTAAGTTAAGTAAACGATATGCCCAGCAAAAGAAGAGAGGACGGAGTATTACTTGTCCTTATTAAACCATAAGCAATTCTTTTTGCCTGAGACATTTAATAAATGGTTAACAATCAATCTTTTGTTTCTGTATCTTTTTACATTGCAAAGAGTTACGTTAAAAACAGGTATTGCCCAGTCCTTATGAATCGAGATAAGTTTTAGTAATTAATTGACTTAATATATTAATTCTGTTATTATCCTTCTGATTATGACAACAACACGGAAAAGTACAGGGAAGAAGATTCCGAAGAAGACGACTAAAAAGAAACCCTCTTCTGCAACAGTCGAAAAAGTAAAACGTGCTTCCAAAACGTTTCGAACGTACGATCAGGCAATGCAATACCTGTTCGACGCGACTGATTACGAGAGACAGCAGAAGTTGCGCTATAATGTCACCACCTTTAACCTGGATCGTATGAATAAACTTTTGAAAGGTCTTGGTAACCCCCACAAGAAGACCAAGTCTATCCATATTGCCGGAACCAAAGGAAAAGGCTCTACTGCCACGATGCTTGCCCGGATGATTCAGGCCAATGGCTACAAGGTGGGATTATATACATCGCCGCACGTATCCTCCCTGCACGAACGAATCGTAATCAATTCGGAAATGATTTCCCGAAAGGAAATGCTGGGCCTGATTAATCGTGTTTATCCGGTGATTGAAAAACTCTCGAAAAAGAACAACGAGGGGCCCACTTTTTTCGAAATTATGACCGCTATCGCGTTTCTGCATTTTGCCGATTCCGGGGTTGACATTTCGGTCATCGAAACCGGTCTTGGCGGTCGCCTGGACAGCACCAATGTTGTCAACCCGGAACTGGTTGGGATTACCCATATCAGCATTGACCATCAGAATTTGCTCGGTAATTCCATCGACAGTATTGCAAAGGAAAAAGCCGGGGTGATTAAGAAAGGCATTCCCGTGTTCACCGTACCCCAGGAACCGGTAGCCATGCGTATTCTGAAAAAGTACGCGAATGCCCAGAAAGCACCGCTGCTCGTAACGGGGAAAGATATTGATTTTTCATATCGATTTGAGTCCTCGCGAGAACACGGCCCGCATACACGCATTTGCCTGACAACCTCGAACAGCCGGTTTGAACATTTACGGGTTCCCCTGCCGGGTGAACATCAGGCGATTAATTGCGGACTGGCACTTGCCATTCTGGATAAGTTGAAACATCAGGGATATAACATTGACGATCAAAAAGCCATTTGTGGGTTGAATGAAGTCAAACTTATCGGCCGAATGGAAATCGTCAGCGAAGACCCGCACGTCCTGGTGGATACGGCTCATAATGCCGCCAGCATCCGCGCTTTAATCCAGGCGATTGGGCAGCATATCCCTTATGATTCCATGATTATCATCTTTGGATGCAACAATGATAAGGATGTACGGGGAATACTAACTGAACTTCAGTATGGCGCTGACAAAGTGATTTTTACCCGCAGTAATTCTCCCAAGGCGGTTTTTCCGGCAGACCTGGCTGAAATTTATACCGAAGTCTGTGGTAAAATGTGCCAAACGGCGTTGTCTCTCAAAGAAGCACTCCGGGTTGCCCGCGGTGCAGTTACCCGGGAGGACCTCATTTGCATCACCGGCAGTTTTTACCTGGTCGGACAGGCAAAACAGCTTTTTCAGACCAACGAAAATGTCTCATTATAACAGCACTTCTTGCGTTTTAAAAAAGACTATCTCTTCCTTTAATCTCTGAAAAAACTGAAATTTCATCATTTTTCAGTTGCTTTTAAGAAAAACGTCGATAAACTTCTATGAGAAATTTGGTTAGAAAACTACACAAAAACCGTCAGCGTTGACGATAAAAACTAATGGAACAACATAAAATACTGTAAAACAGGAAAAAAAGATTTTTGAAAGGAGATCAAAAATGAAAAAAGTTTTAGTAGGATTGATGGTTCTGGGGAGTATAGCCGCAATCGCAAGTGCAGCGAATATCGGCGGTCAGGAAGTCGGCGTAACGGTCGATGCGACTTATACGACCAAGTACATCTGGCGTGGTTTTGATTTACTGGATGACAAGGCGGCTTTCCAGCCGAGCGTCAACTTTGATTTTGGCAACGGCTTCAGCTTTAACGTATGGGGATCTTTGGCTGGTGCATCCAAAAACGATGGCAGCATCAGCACTGTGAACGCCGAAGAATGGGACTATACGCTGGCCTACGGCAACAGCATTAATGAAGGTTGCCCATGGAAGACCGATTATACTGTCGGATGGCGTTTTTATGATTTCCCGGACATGGCCTCCAATGACGCTGATCTGCAGGAAGTCTTCCTGACCATGGCGTTTCCGGAATTGGTTGGCGGCGGCGTTACTCCGCATGCAGCGTTTTTCCAGATGTGGCCCTCAGAAGGCAGCGGCGCAGTCCATGACTATTCCGGCGGCATTTATCTGGTTGGATTCACTTATGGCTTCACGGCTGATCAGGCTCCTGACCTCCCAATGACATTCGGCTGGGATATTGTTTATAACGACGGAACCGGTGCCGATGCCGTTGATTCCGACTGGTCTCATATGGTTTGGAGCCTGTCAACGTCCATGACATGTCCAATGACCGGCGCGAAAGTTACCCCCGCAATTTACTACCAGAATTCATTCGAAGATACGGTCAACACTGAAGACGAATTGTGGGCAAGTCTGTCTTACAGCTTCAGCTTCTAAGATTTGCTTAACGCATACACTAAAAAGGCCGGCTTTTAATACTACAGCGCCACATAATTATGAATTACCCTGAAAACAACAACGTAAATTCTCGACTTCGATGCCCAAGGCTCGCAACTTCTGCCGCTTTCGCAGGACATGATGTTCTCTTGCCTGCTGATTGTGCTTTTGG
>JADHXS010000009.1 GCA_016782835.1 Phycisphaerae bacterium
GATCAAACGAAACTTCGGCGATACGATCAGAGCACGCACCTATTGGTCGCAGTGCCGCGAAATGATGCTGCTCGTAATCACACACAACATCGCTATCATCCTACTTGTCAAAGAGCTTTTCTACAGAGCAGGTCAGACATGCTCTGTAGAAAAGGTAATCCCGAAGGGATGGTAGTATAGTAGCCGGGGGTGTAAACCCCCGGAAAAGAGGAATTCTCCATTCTTCAAGCCCCGAAGGGGCGACACAAGTTAGGCTTTTCTACAGAGCAGGTCAGACACCTTTTTTGGAAATCAACTCAATTTCTGCCCTGAGAAATGCCGTAAAAACTTCGTCAAAATTTAGTTTATGTTTGACATTTATCTAACTTCTGATATAATACACAAAATTGAATACTAAAAATATAAAATAAATTCGTGTTAATTCGCGTGCATTCGCGGTTAAAAAGTAAAGATGAGTGCGAAACCCCATCGCCCGGTTAATAAACCAGCCATCCGGAGGAATTCCACATTCTGAGTTCCGAGTTCTGAGTTCTTGAATTCTTAAAGTCGAAGGGGCCATGCCCCGAAGGCTTTTTATGACAAACGAACCCATTTTGAATTTCAGCAAAATCACGCTAAGTGATTTTTCCACAACTGCTTACTGATAACTGCCGACTGCTGACTGACCAAAAAACGAACCCAAACGAACCCAATCCCGCACCGTCATTCCGACCGAAGCGGAGGAATCTATTGAAACAGCCATCCGGACCAAGTCTATATTTTTGATATTTTATATTCAATATTTGGCCCCTTTTCGCCCAAAATGCCCCATAATACGGCTGATATTTGTATTTTTTTGCGATTTGTCCGATAAAAATCTAAAGAAATCTGAATCTACCGACCGATACTAAACAGTGTATATTAGTAGTGATAATCCATATTATTAACTAAATATGAAGCACTCCTCAGGAGCTAAAAGGTGGAAAAATGAGAACGATTGCGATTATTAACCAAAAAGGCGGCTGCGGCAAGACAACCGTCTCCATCAACCTGGCGGCTGCCCTGGCCGCAAAAGGCTATCGGACGTTGCTGGTGGATATGGACCCGCAAACCCATTGTGCCGTCGGGCTTGCGGTCCCTGAAGAACAAATCGAGCAGAGTATTTATGATGTGTTGATCGGCACCGGCCGCGGTGAACCGATGCGCATCAATGAGATTCTCTGGCAAATCTGCGAACGATTTGAGTTGGCGCCTTCCAGTATCGATCTGGCGGCATTCGAACAGCAGATGACCGGTATTGTAAACCGCGAAAACTGCCTGCAAAAAGTGCTTAACAGTATTAAAGACGACTACGACTATGTCATTATCGACTGCCCGCCTTCGGTCGGTCTGCTGACATTCAATGCCCTGCGCGCCGCCAGCGATGTCGTTGTGCCGGTGGAAATGGGATATTTCTCCCTGCACGGACTCAGCAAACAGTTGGAAACACTGAGTATTCTGTGCAAACAGTGCGAACAGAAAATTAATGTCATGGTGCTGGCCAGCATGTATGATATTCGAACCAAGATGGGGCGGGAGATTCTGGCCGAGCTTAAAAAGCATTTCTCCGAAAAAATGTTCAAAACTATCGTCAATTTCAATACCAAGCTCAAAGAGGCCGCCAGTCTTGGTCAGCCGATCAGCGAATACGATCCCGCCAGCAAAGGCTATAAGGACTTTTTGACACTGGCCGACGAATTGATCGGTACCAATACATTGGCACACCGAGCGGATTTGGTGAATTCACTGCAGGCCAAGCTGAACATTATCAGCGCCAGTGCAGAGGAATTGTTAGCGAAAGCCGAATCCAAGACGAAAGCGGAGGATAAACCGCCGGTAACGCTGGACGAAAAACTGGCTGATTTCTACGGCGTCAAGCAGCTCGACGGCCATATTATCTTCAGTACACTGTACCCGCGTGCTTCGGTGGTTCAGGTGGCCGGCGACTTTAATGGCTGGAATCCCGAAGAAGCCGCCTTTGAAAAGGTGGACGATTCCGGCAAATGGATGCTGAAATTACCGCTTGAGCCGGGAACGTACCGCTATCGTCTGGTGGTGGACGGCCAATGGCAGCAGGACCCGTATAATCGCATGACGGAAATAAATCCGTACGGCGAGATGAATTCCGTCCTGCAGGTTTAGAGCATCTTAATCATATCAGCTTGAGTGGGATGAGGAGAACGCCGGGTTTTAACTCCCGGCGTTTTTATGCGCCACTATTTCAGCTATTCAGTTCAGCGTCTTTTTGGAGGGCTTTTTCGGTCTGGGCTTTACGGAAATCGGCGAGGGTTTTGGCCAGCGTTTTATCACTCAACGCCAGAATCTGCAATGCGAAGACGGCCGCGTTTTTGGCACCCGCTTTGCCAATCGCCATCGTGCCGACCGGCATTCCGGGAGGCATCTGGACGGTGCTGAGCAATGCATCCAAACCGCCGGGGCCTTCTTTGGCCTGTATGGGGACACCAATAATCGGCAATTGGGAATGAGCGGCCATCGCCCCGGCCAAGTGGGCGGCCATGCCCGCGGCGGCGATAATTATCTTAATCCCGTTATCGGCCGCGCCCGCTGCAAAGTCACAGGCCGCCTGCGGCGTACGATGGGCCGACAAAATCCGCACAACCGGATTGATCCCAAATTCTTTGAGCTGTTTAATACAGCTTTCCATCACGGGCAAATCGCTGTCGGAGCCCATTAAAACCGCTACGGATGACTGGATTTTCTTAGTCATTGTATTTTCCCTGTTTAACGATATAATAGAATATGCATCGCCGAAGGCGAATTCTCAATTTTAATATTTACATTTTGATATTTAACTTAACAGTGTACCCGCTCCGTCGGGTGTTTTCAAGTTTGGAGATATAATAAAATGAACATACGAAAACCAGCCGTTGCAGGCCAATTTTACGGAGGAACCCGGGCCGAATGCCTGGCGGAAATCGAAGAATGCATGCCCCCCCGGCCCATACAGGGCGAACTGCCTGACCCCATCGTCGCCGCAGTCGTGCCCCATGCGGGCTGGATGTTCAGCGGAAATCTGGCAGCGACCGCTTTCAAGGCAATCCAACAGGTCAACGGCGATGTGGATACATTTGTCATTTTCGGAGCCGCACACCGCTATTTTAATGGGGGGGCGGTCGTTTATGACAGCGGCCGTTGGGAAACCCCGCTGGGACAAATCGAAATTAACGCCTCGTTAGCCGCCCAAATCATCGCCAAAGGCGCAGTCGCCGACCCCGACGCCCACCGCGGCGAACACAGTATCGAAGTCCAGGTCCCCTTCATCCAATACCTGTTCCCGAATGCCAAAATCGTCCCTGTCATCGTGCCGGTTTCCGGATTTGACCATTCGTTCGGCACGCATATCGGTGAACTGATTCACGGCAAACAGGACCGGCATATTGTCTGCATCGCTTCGACCGACCTGACGCATTATGGCCCGCGCTACGGCTTTTGTCCGGAAGGCACGGGGCCGAAGGCTTTAAAATGGGCACGCGAAGTCAACGACATGGAATTTATCGATCTGGCGCTGCGAATGGAGGCCGACACACTGGTTGAAACAGCCATCGAAAAAGGCAATGCCTGCGGACCGGCCGCGGTCGCGACTGTTGTATCCGCGGCCAAGGCCATGGGGCGAATTTGCGGCGTCCTGCTGGGGCACACCACCAGCAGCGAGATTATGCTTCGTAAATTTAACGAACCCAGCGAAGAATCCGTCGGCTACACCGCCATTGTATTTTAAGGCCTACCGATTATTGACGACCGACTACTGCCAACTGAAAACACTGCCCGTACCTTACTCAGGGTAATCGCCGCCGCCAATCAAAAAACTGATATAATCGCGTTCAATCTTAAAAACCGGCGATGTAAGCGTCCCGGTTGTCCCGTCGCCCTGATAAAAACTATTAACGAGTCGGCTGCCTTCAAAACCCGACACCAACATTTGGTCGGGCAGTGTGCCCTTGGCCGGCCCTGAATCAAACGCCTGTCCGGTTACAGTTCGGTCATCGTAATCATTGCCTTCCTTCTATCACTTTATTCTTTATCCGGTTTCGCTAAACTACCGGCTATTAAGGTCGGCGTCAAGGTCGTATTGACCTGCCGGGTTGGCAGGAATGCAATTACCAATGAAATTGACCGCCGATTGAGCATCATTAGCCAGTTTTCGCATTTCCGTTTGAATCGATTGTTCCGGAATCCGCGCCAATAATGACATTCGGTTCTGAAATGTTGTTGAATTGCTGACAAACCAAGCCATCGGGTCGTCTTGCACTGTCGATCTAATATGCTGTAAATAATACAGACCTATCAGGGAAACCAAAACGATCGCTGCGGCTGCGGGAATTGCATATCGCATGCGAAAATATGTTTGCGGTTGAAAAACAGTGAAGTTGGTTTGTGTCGGCGTCGTCTCGGATAACCGCTGCCGAACGGCATCTCGAATCCTTTCTAATTGCTCATCCGATACGTCACAAGACGGCGATGCCCGCAGTTGACGTTCCAACTGTGTCATTCGGTGATAAAAGACGCGACAACGTGAACACTTCCGCAGGTGAGACACTAAAGACGGACGCTGAACGCTGCCGAAGGTATCTAAATCTTTTTCAATCGCCGATTGGTAGATACGACAAAACATCATTCTGTCCTTTCAATAAAGACTTCACCGTTTAGATCATACCCGCACACGGAAGCTGATTCAGGACTGACACAGATGCGTTTGGCAAGTCGATTTCGTGCCCGATGCAGATGCACCCGAACGCTGGTTTCTGTTTTCTTCATGATTTTCGCAATTTCATCTATGTCCATATCCTGCTTATAGCGCAGCCACAGAACAGTATGATCCTCGGGTTTCATGTCCCGGACAAGAGACCAAATCCCGTCACCGGTTGGCTCTGCTTTTGTTGACGTGTCGCTCATCTGCCGAATCGCTTCCTGCGAAAGCGGTATAGGACGTTTTTTGCGATAAGCGGACACGCACGTTCGATACGCAATGGTATAGAGCCAGCTTTTCAGGGAATAGTGATTATCAAAAGAGCCGATATTCCGGTAATACCGTAAAAATGTTTCCTGTACAATATCTTCAGCATCCTGAAATACGGCTGTTCGACCCGCAACAAACTGAACCAGCGGGCGGCAATACCGCCGGACAATCTCATCAAAGGCAGCCCGGTCTCCCTCAGCCGCCAGTTGGGCTAATTCTTCATCCGTTATCGTGTCAAGTTTATAATCCATCCATCAACAAAAACAAATCCAGCTTGTATTCAAATCTTCTTTCTATTTTTCGTTAACAGCTTTTATATCGGCATGGGCCTTAATAATCTCATACAGTTCGGCGGAAGGATATATGAATGTGCAATCAAGCGCATTCTTGTCTCGCGAGAGGTCGATTGACTGGAGCAGTTTTCCAAATTGCGGATATTGTTGGTTCTGGAGCATGGCAAAAGCCAGGATTCCACGAACGACTTGTTCAATCTGCATCGCGGCATCTTCGTTCTGCGCTTCCAGATGAATATCCACCTTCATATCGCCGGCTTTTTCAGCTACCAGTGCTGCCAACAGCCGGGAGTTTTTCAGAGTGGCTGCATGTTGATTGTTTTCGGCCAACTCCGATAATTCTTCCGCCGCTGCCAGAGCAATCGCATCGTCTCGCCCCTGGCAAAGGGAATAAAGCGTCGCGTCCTTTTGCTGAGCCAGTGATGGAACCTTGCCCGAAAGCACATCCAGCGTAGCAATAACCGATTCTTCCGTTTGTGCAATGACAATCAAATCATCGGCCGCGAATACGCCGTACTGGTCTTTCTGACGCTTTTCATCCATCCAGTGATGAAGCGTCTTACCGTTATATTCACTTTTGGAGTAGGCCTCATTCAGTACTAAAAGAGTCAGCAGCTTTTCCTTATTGTAGTTGCCATAGAACAGCGCCGAGGCATTCTCCTCGCCCGCTGAAGCACCGTACAGCGTAACCGCATGAAGATCCTCTGTCAGGTCGCTGCCCAGAAGCTGCGCCATCGCATCGATTTTCTCCTGATGCTGTGTTTGAATGTCATTCTGAATCAACTTTCCGATTTCGCTGCTCCGTAAAGCATCTAAATCGACGTGCAACAACCATTTGGCATCACCCCGAACATGCTCTTTTTGTAAGGAACCGCCCGGAGCCACACTCGAGATCATCAGCGTTGTCAAATACACAAAAAAAAGAGCCTTTTTCATCGTCTTTTCCTTTCCATGAGAAATAAACTGATTTTGAGTCATTTTAAGTTACGAAGTGCTGTACAGCAATCTTTTACCGTCCCTTATACGCACAACCGGCCCGAAAAGTTACAGGAGATGCTGTAGGATTTTACATTTGAATGCATAAAAATAAAGCCGACCGGAAAAACCGATCGGCTCATTTTCCCTGTTAAAGGAGGAGGAGGTGGGAAGTTTGTTATTATTTCAATTTTATAAGAGCGTTTTTTTTATTTTCTTTTTAATTTAGGGACCTTTGTTTATCGCCCCGGCGGACCGCGTTCTTTCGCATTCCAGCACAGCTGGTAATAATGAATAAGTCCGTCTTCTTTGAACCTCGGCGGCATAAACTATAATTCCGTAAATCAGGACATTGCTTGCCTTTTCGCCTTTCCGTATAAATCATACATAATAAATTCGACCTCGGCAGATTCAGTTCAGAAAAAAGGCTCATCTTTTTGATGAGCCGGCGGACCTCTGCCATTCAACGCAAACACCGGTGGATTTTTGAAACCCTTCTTATTGTGGACACGGAAAGTTGGCATTTTTTCGTCCTTTCAATTTCGGATGATTTCATATGTTTCAAATATGTTGGATTATAGCGGTTTTCAAAGAGCGTCAAAAAGAGTCGTCGTTTATGATGTCGGTGGTCCTCTGGCTCCTTCAACGGCCAATGTCATTTCTGATTTGTGTTTAAAAGCAGTCATCTGTTTTCGCCCCCGGATTATTGCTCTTGTTTACTTTTCTTTCTCGTTCAATGACAAGCGTTAGTATACTTCATTGCAAGAACAATTTCAAGGGAACATTAAGGATATATGAATAAAAGTGAAGGCCGAAGTGTAAATATGCGATTAGATGCGATATTAACGCGAATTATAGGCCTTTTAGGTTGTTTTTTTTCTTTACATCCGTTATTTTTTTTGTCCCTTGCTTCAACTATTCGGACGGATACATGAATTTCGGCATGCGGCGGGGTTTGCCCTGTCGGTCTACACAAGCCAGGATGCTGCTGCCTTCGGCCAGAATAACGCCGGTCTGGGCACGTTTCAGGATGTAGGTATGTTCAACGCGGGCATTGGTCACTCGCGTGCAGATAGTCGTCAATTCCAGTTGTTCGTCGTAAAAACAGGGCCTGCGATACTTGGCGGTCAATTCCGAAACAACAAAGAATATACCGGTTTTTTCGAGCTGGCTGTAGGCCAGACCATTGACGCGCAGCAGTTCGGTGCGGCCCATCTCGAACCAGATTGAGTAAACCGTATGATGCACCACACCCGCCTGATCCGTCTCGCAATATCGCGGGACGATTGTAATGGTATGCTCTTTTATCGTCGTGCAATCAGGAAAATCGATTGCCGGTTCATGGTCGTAATCGGTACTTCTGGGTTCTACGCGCATATTTTCAGTCCTTAGTTTTAGTCTTCGTTCTTTCGCTTATCGAATACTACCGCAAACCGCGTCTTTTTTCAACCTGGGGGAAAAAAGTTGTTTCCGCACGGCTGATGTCTATAATAAACCCATAAGGAAGGACTTCGCATGGCATTGGAAATCTGGACAATCAAAAAACTGCTGGAGTGGATTAGCGAATACTTTGAGACCAACGGGGTGGATTCGCCGCGGCTCAGCGCCGAGCTTTTGCTGTGCCATATACTCAAGCTGGAGCGCATCCAGCTTTATACGCTGTATGACCGCGTGGTGCAGGCCGACCAGCTTACGGCGTTGCGGGCGCTGGTCAAACGCGGCGCCGAGCATGAACCGATTGCCTATCTGGTCGGGCGGTGCGAGTTTTATTCATTACCGTTGAAGATTACGCCAGACTGTTTGATTCCCCGTCCCGAAACCGAGCATCTGGTCGAGCGATCCGTTGACTTTCTGCGAAATCGTCCTTCGCCACAGTACGTACTGGACTTGTGTACAGGGTCGGGATGCATTGCCGCGGCGATTGCCAAAAACGTCAAGGATGTGCGGATCGTCGCTACGGATATTTGCGACAATGCGCTGAAGGTCGCGGCCGAAAATATCCACCGGCATAAACTGGAGGACAAGGTCACGCTGCTTTGCGGGGATTTGTTTGATGCCATCATCGAGGGACTGGACCAAACGCGGTTTGACCTGATTGTGTCCAATCCGCCGTATGTCAGCGATTTGGAATACGAAAAACTCGACCACAATGTGAAAAAATACGAGCCAAAACTGGCATTATACGCCGGCATTGACGGGCTGGACATTTACAAACGCATTATGGAAAAAGTGGACCAGTTTTTAAAACCGGACGGGGCGTTGATGATGGAGATTGGCTACGCTCAAGGCCCGGCCATTCAGCAAATGCTCGAACAATCCGGCATCTTCAAAGAAATAAATATCGAAAAAGATTTTGCCAACAACGACCGCATCGCCATCGCTAAAAAGTTATTATAGTTAATGGATTACACAGATTTTTATATTCTAAATGTTTTGGTTATTTTTTCATTACGGTGGAAGGTCTGTGTCTGGCGATTTATACCGCCAAGGGATATTGTCGCGGTTTTTGTACACGGATTCATCTTTGGGAAGCGAGTGTAGGCCCCCAACACCCCAGCCGATGCTGATTTTCATTTGCGACAAGGGCTGATTGGCCCACATCGAGGCTTCGCAGAGGAATTGGATATAGCCGATGAAGGGGATGTGCTTTTTGAAGAAATCTGGTTCTTTCGTCAACATCCATTTAACCATTGCTTCTTCATCTGATTGCCACGGGACATCCATTTTCAAGTATTGAGAAAAATAGTCGTTGTATTTCTGTCGTTCTTTATGAGGGACTTGGAGCTGGATATAGAATTGATGTATGCCTGCTTTTTTTCTTGCTTGCCAGTCCGGATGTTTGTCCTGCAGGGCATGCCATGAAGACCAGTTTTTTAAGTCCGGTGAGTAACGGACATAAACCGAATAAAATGACGGATGTAACGTGCCCCCACTGAATTTAGTTTCTTCTCCAAGGGGTGTTAATTCAACACCCAAAGTGGCGCCATAAGTCGGCCGCCACGAAAGACCGATGGCATAAGGTTTTGTCAGTAATCCAAAATCAACGGACGTGGCATTGCTCGGATTCGGAAAAACAAGACCTTCATCAGTCTGTTGGACTTTTTTCTGTGGCGTCCAGGTAACGGTATGTTCTCGAATGGCGTTCGGGTCCGTAAAATCAACCGTGAATTCATCACTGATGATAATGACCCCTTGTGCAGAAAAGATTATTACCAGCACAAAGACAAATAGCATGCGACTTTTCATAACAGGCTTCCTTCAGAAAAAGTAGTCTGTGGTTATCGTATCAGGGAGCCAACGATATAAACAAGTAAAAAGTTTGTAACATTTACGGGGCCTGTACGGAGTCAGAGGACGCCGGACTATCTTGCTGTTCGAGCTTTTTTTGGATGGCTTCGACGGTGCTGCGGATTTTGACCAGGTAGATAGCCACAAAGACCGCGAAGGCTATCGGCAAAATATAGGCGAAACATCCGACAAACACAATAACGAGCCATTCCATTGCACCGGGGATTGTAGTACACATAATTATTCCTTTCATTCTTTCGCCCCTTCGGGGCTTGTTTTTATTTTTCCTGATACCGGAGGCTGACGCCTCCGGCTACTATCTTTCATCCCTTCGGGATTATAGACGCTCCAAGCCGAAAAATGTTTCACTTGTTTTTGTGATTTTTTGGGCGAAGTCTTCTAAGGAGATTCCATGAACATCGGCCAGGCATTGGGCGGTGTGGACGAGCAGGGCCGGTTCGTTGGGACGGATGTTGCGTACCGGATGCGGCGAGATATAGGGACAGTCGGTTTCGAGCATCAGCCGTTCCAGGGGAATCATTTTGGCGACTTCGCGGAGGTATTCACTGCGGTTAAACGTCACCGTTCCAGTGAAGGAAATGTAAAAGTCATTCTCCAATACACGGGCGGTTTGCTCAGCGTCGCCGCCGTAGCAGTGAATGACCACATTCTTGAGTTTGCCCGCATAGTCGTCAAGAATAGCCATTGTTTCATCGAATGCTTCGCGGGTATGGATAATCACCGGCTTTTGCAGGTCGGCGGCGATGTCCAGATGCGCCCGAAAGATGCGTTGTTGATTGGCTTTCGTCGAGTACATGTAGTGGTAGTCCAGGCCGCACTCTCCGATGGCAACCATTTTGGCGTGATGAAGCTGCCTGGCCAACAATTCCATATCCGCATCGGTAACATCGTCAGCATCGTGCGGATGATAGCCCAAAGCGCCAACCATATTTTCCTGCTCGCTGACAAGATGCAGCACTTTTTCATTGTCCGCTGGATTGGTCCCCACCGTAACCCATCGCGTTACGCCCGCTTCGATGCTGCGGGTTAATACTTCGTCGAGTTGGCTCGCCAATTCGTCAAAGGTTAAATGGGCATGAGTATCAATTAAATTCATATCAAACATCAAATATCAAAATTAAGGATTCAATCTGCGATTGAAGCTATTTTATTTTTTCGCTTTTATTTTACAGGACAAAGTCCTGTGCGACGGCATCAGCAAATGACAAGCCGACATCGGACAGGCAGATGTGCGACTCGGAACACTGCAAAAAACCGACTTGCCAATTTTTTTCAATCGCATCGGGAAACAATGCTTCCACATCAAAACCGGTTTGATGCCTATATTCCGCAATGTCGATGCCTTCGGGCAGTCTAAGATTCAACACGGCCGTTTCTGAGGCAATCTGTTCGGGGGTGGGTGTCTGGACTTCAATATGCGCGAATTGGCCGTTTTCAATCGCTTCGATATAAACATCGATATCGTGAACATTCATGGTTCGCCGGTTACGGTACCAGCTTGCCGCAGCGGGACCGATTCCAACAACGGGGCGGTTTTTCCAGTAGTGCATATTATGGCAACATTCAAAGCCGGGGCGGCCAAAATTGGAAATTTCATAATGCCTAAACCCATCGGATGGAAGCTGGATACGGGCCAGTTCATACATGGTGCGTTCAACGACTTCGTCGATCATCGTCAGGTCCCCCTGTTGGGCCGCTCGTTCGAAAGGCGTATCCCTTTCGAGCGTCAGGCTGTAGGCGGAAATGTGCTGAACGCCAAGCTGCATCGCTTTGTCCAGCGTGTTTTGCCAGACAATCAGCTTTGAACGAGGCAATCCGAAAATCAAATCCAATCCGATATTCTCAATCCCCGCACTTTGAGCGGCCTTTACCGCCTCGGTGATTTGTCCGGGACCATGAAGACGCCCAAGGATTTTTAATTCGTCCGCATCGAAAGATTGTGCCCCGATGGAAAGGCGGTTGACCCCGGCAGCCAAAAGCTGTTCGAAAAGCGACCGGTTCACCTGGGCGGGATTGCATTCAACGGTAAACTCCTCGACATCACCAAAACGATTTTTTAAAAAAACAATCAGCCCGATCAATATCTCCGGCGGCAAACAGGTGGGTGAGCCGCCGCCGATATAAATCGTCTCGACCGGCTCGGTGATTTCATACAGGTCGATCTCTTCCAGCAATGCACCCACAAGTCTGTTCGGCGATTGACCGGCCATCGGCACGGAATAAAAGGCACAATATGGGCATTTCCGCTGACAGAACGGAATGTGAACATAAAGGCCGATACCGGTTAATAGATGTATCATTTTACTGGTTGGATACGGGCTGTTGGGAAATTCCGTCTGAGGTTAATTTTCGATGCAACAGTTTTGCGAGAATAATTTTTCGATAAAACCATCGGACAACCCCGCTCATGGCAAATCCGCCGAAGCTGATGACCAGGGCCAACTGAAGGCGGCAGACGTAAATCATGCCGAAAACAAAACCGGCTCCGTATAGATAGGTAATCGGTTTTTTGCCTCGAAAAATCTGATTAAACAGATGCGGATAACGAATTCGGCTAACCATCAGCAACGCACAGCCCAGTGTGACAAAGGGCAGCGAGTATAAAACACTCCACTGGAGTATCCTGAAAAATGCCGTATCGGCCGCCACATCGGTCAGTACATGCTGATGAAACATCACCAAACTGGCCACAACGCCGGCCGCGGCAGGCGACGGCAACCCGATAAAACTCATGTGCGCACTTTCATCTTCTTCATTCTCAACATTGAAGCGGGCCAGGCGGATTAGCGTACAACTCAGATAGGCAATCGCAACGGCCCAGACAAAACGTTCGAATAAATCCCCCAGGAAAAGTTCGGCGTCTCCTACAATGGCACGGTGATGGTTCAGCATCAGATTAAGCATCAAAAATGCCGGGGCGGCTCCAAAGCTCAATGCATCGCACAGCGAATCCAACTGTCCACCGAAACTGGAGGTGGCCTTGCTTATCCGCGCCACCCGACCATCCAGAGCATCGGCGATCATGGCATAGAAAATCACATAACCAGCCATTCCGTAATACTGGGGGCCTTTGGCAATCAGCCCGATCGCGGCAAATCCGAAAATGCCGTTAGCCAGTGTAATCATCGACGGCAGCAGCGCAATTGTCCGCAGGCGGGTCCGCCTGACACGGCCTAATAAACGGCGTGAACGAGTTTTATCCGGGTTGAGGTTAAGCATTATTCGTATTTCGCCAAGATGGTTAGTCCTGCTTTAACAGCATCGCCTTTTTGGACACAGCATTTAACGTTTTCACGAACAGGAACATACAACTCGGTACAGGAGCCGAATTTTATCATCCCGAACCGCTGACCTGCTGAAAATTCTTCGCCGGTTTTTGCCTCGCAGACAATCCGTCGGGCAATGGCACCGGAAATCTGACGCACCAGCAGACGGTCTTTCGGGGCATCCAGACGAAACATTTCAACTTCGTTGGCCTCATTGACCTTGCTGCACTGTGGATTACGGGCATCGAGAAATTGACCGGGTTTATAGGTAATCTGCCCAATCTTCACCGGACATGGTACACGATTGATATGGACATTAAAAATGTTGAGAAAAATCTCGACTCGCCAAACCGCCCCTTCAACGCCTTCGCAATTGTCCAGTTTTTCAACGGCGGCAATCGTCCCATCGGCCGGGGCGAGTAAAAGATTCGCGTCCTGAACAATTTGTCGATCGGGGTCTCTGAAAAAGGAAAACACCCAAACCAACATGATGAACAAAATCAGTTCGGGCAGCCAGACCAAGAGCGTGCTAAAGGGACAGGCACACACCGGCTGTAAAAACCGGTGGGCGATAAAATAATAAACCACCATTATCGCCAATAAACCTGCCGGAAACAATGCCACTTGCGGCCATCCATATTTCGTCAATGGTATTCTCATCGTCCATAGTATACGGCATGGGCCCATAAAAAGCAAGGATCAAGATTCCGGCACATATTTGAGGTTTTTTCTATAATTAATTGAAATCAACTTGTGTTATTCATTTCGAGGGTCGTTTTGCCGATTTTGTGCTATGCATTTTGGCTGGCTGACGGTATGCTGGCAAACAGAAAATAAAGACGAAATTAATCATTTCAAACGAAAGGAGCCGCGATGGGCTGGGGACGAACGTTTTTGCTGGGGGACATAGGCAATCGGCTGGATATTAAGGATTGCGAACAGGATATCCGTATCCTCAAAGAATCGCTGATGGAAATGTACCAGGAAGAGCATGAGGTGGATACCGAATTGCGAGCGGTTCAAATGGAAAATAATCAGTTCAAGCTGTATCTGGCAGCGATTATACGCCTTCTCACGAGTAAGGGAGTTATTTCCAGAGACGATATTCAAAAGATGGTTGAGATCATTGACGCTGAGGACGGAGCCATGGACGGGAAGGCCCGTGGAGATGTATTATAATATCACCGCCTTTTTGAATTCGATTTCTACCAATTCTCGTCAGGTTAATATTTTCGGTGTGCATTTATTTTGAGAAAGCGCTGCCCTCCTTATAAATCACTTCCCTGCTATCAAACATCCGGCTTTTTAAAATGACGCCGGATGCAGCACCTCTGCCGCAATCTAAAAATAGCCCTTTTCATCACATTTCGTCTCCTCTGCAATCACTTATATTATAAAGTTGCGCCACAAATGGGTCATATTGATAAAAAATTTAAAAAATCATCAATCCCCACGACCACTTTTACATCTTACATATTGTAAATTTTAATATTGTAAGCTCGCCAAGGAGGGAGGGTTTTAACGAACATTCGGAATTTTCCATTTATGATTAGTGAGGCAGCCATGAAATGGGTATTGTGTATATTTATTTGTCTGTTATCGGTTCCGCTGTTTGCTTCCGTACAGGTACGCATCTGTGATCCTAACACATTTGAAGCCATCAATTTGACGGAAGTCATGGTCGGCAGCCGTATATCGCTCGTTGTAAATTCTGATGCAAACGATTTCTGGAGCGGAGGACTCTTTATTGAAGGACAGGACCGTGCCATTGGGCGATTACAAGCCAAAGACAAGGATCCTAACTCACGCGACTGGTCCGGAAGCCATTTTGGGTCTTCGGGTGAAGGAGCTTATGTGATCGGATGGAAAGACTCCATGATGTGGGGATTTGACCTGTATCCTGACAACTTCGAGAGAGAAAGCGGCAACTGGTTTGTCATTGATTATTACGCACAGGATGAAGGGTCATGCAATGTCGGCTTTTATGACCACAGCTATTCCTGGACGATTCCGGATCCGAATGTATCGCTCACTTTTCTAAACACACCCACTCGTGATTTGCATTCCGACGGTTTTGTCAATTATGCTGATTTTGTGGTTTTTTCCTCTTATTGGCAGGCTGAAAACTGTGCCGATCCCAACAACAGTTGTTATCAGGCGGATTTTAGTCGAAACGGCTCGGTTGGCCTGGAAGATGTTGTGATGTTCGCCGATTTCTGGCTGTATGGGAATCCCGGCTGGAAGCCGGCTGAAACATCCACCACCACCACAACAACAGCATACGTGGCAGAACCCAATATCGTATATGACGTGACTTACGCAATTGTCGATGTGAATTCACTGTCTGAAATCACGCTGGAAGTGGGCCAGAGCGTTGTGCTTTATATCGTGAAATCCAGTACCTACGAAGATACTTATGTCTTTAATACCGAAGTTAATATCTCAGATCCAAATTTAGGCTCAATCGACAATTCCTTCTTCGGTACCGCTGAAATTCTGGCAACGCCGCGAAGTGACATGTTTGACTATATTGGCCCCGGCTCTAATCAAAGCGACGGCATTGAGTTCTTTGCTGCCAGTCTCGGCGCAATTATGCTGGACGGTGACATGGCGAGCTTTGTCTACACGGCAACAGAACCGGGGGATGTGACGCTGAATTTGATGAACTATTCCTCAGGAGCCAAATTGGAGCCGATTATAATCCACCAGTTTGAGTCTGTCGTGGAAAAGCTCCAGCAAATCTATGAGGAAAGTCCGACACTTCAGGAAAAAATTCCGGAGCCTGAGTGGAATGAATTTATCGAGAGCGTAGAACAATCCGAATCAAATTAAATAACACAATTGAACTGAAGATTCAGGTTTAATGATGATATAGGAGATTTTTATGAAACGCATAATCATGTATTCATTACTTGTCCTGTCGCTGATCAGCAGTTTACGGGCTGACCGATTGATGGACCCGAATGAAACAGAAACATTGGTTAGGCATCTGACCAATAACCCCCGGATGGGCTGGATCCCCCAAGGCATGATTCAGGCTCGGCACATGGAGTACTACGGATACGACAATTCCCTGAAAGAAGCAACCGAAACGATTTATCGCGACAATTCCCGGTTCCGTCTGGAAATGCACCTGGAAGACGGATTATCCATCGACAGTCCATCGAATCAAAACATAGCACGGCAATTTCAGCAGGATTTTAAATTAAACCGCAATCGCATCTTTGTCTGGGATGGTCAAAAATATGTGCAGTACTATCAATCTGCCGATTATGCCGTGGTGGTCACCGATTCTCAAAATGTGCCAACAGATACCTGCGGGCCCATAAGCGCAGGAATCATTCCCTGGGGACACGGAGACTTTACGTTTTGGGTCATTATGTCTCAAGATCCGACGGCTTCCGTAATAAGCCAGAGCAATCACGACACAATCCTGTTCGAATATATCAGTGATACAATTTCGCCTGAGGCTCACATTTCTTTTGTGCTGGACCCCTCAAAAGACTATGCTGTTTTGTCTTACAGTATCGAAAATGACCAGGCATTGCTGCAGCAAACATACGAGGAGTATATTCAGGCCGGTAACCAATGGGTCCCTTCAAAAGTCCTGATTGAACGATTCGATAAACGTTCCGGAACGCCGCAGTTATTGTCTTATGAAGACTGGCAATTTGAAACCATTGATTCGGCAATGCCTTCAGATGATGTATTCTCCGTCAACTTCAAAGACGGAACGATGGTTGAGCTAAAACCTGGAGGCAATCTCAAGACTTTTTTGTATAATGCCTCGGATAGTGTTGATATTTCGGAAATTCTTGAGGATAAAATTTCGATGCTGCAAACACAGGACCCGGATTCTGTAAATTGTGCCACTGCGGCTATTCAACATATTATGAAACGATTTTCAAAAACCATTTCACCGTCCGAATTGGCAAGTCTTGTCTCCGGAGAGACTAAAACAACCGCCCTGTCGGACATAAAAGAAACCTTCGAAGACGCAGGTCTGACCTGTATGGCCATTGAGACCGATCTTCAAACGCTGGAAAAAATACCGGACTGTACAAAAATTCTGCATCTGGCATTAAGCAATCACTATGTGATTCTCGATCACATCGATCAGGATTCAATATGGGTGATTGACTTGACGAACCGAAAATTTTATGCCAAAAGAAAGATTGACGAATTTCTGCAGGAATGGAACAACGGTGCCGCATTGCTTATCTCCAACGAACCGATCACTCCCCCTCTGGACGCCAGTTTCCGCTACCTTCAGGCGGAGGAGATCTCACAGATTCATGGAGGGGACTTCGGAACATACTCATGCACAGACATGATACAGGGCAATTACCATATTCTTTGTCCTCAGCCAACCGGAGGCTTCCTTTGTTATGGAGCTTATTATATTTTCTACGAACGATATGGTTGCATCGAAGATGAAAACGGCGGTACCTGTACGGGCCAAAAAATGCCCTGCTACGATTATTATCATTGCCTAAATGACCCTTTTAGGCCAGGAAACTGCATTCTCCCAAACCCACCGATTACCCGGTATATCAGGGCCTGTCAGTAGGCGACATTGGGAGTCCGATTATTTACTTGAATCGAAAGCTTCAAGTTGTTATAATTTCTCTTTATGAGAGATAAGGGACTAACCTTAATAGAAATGCTGATTGTCGTCGCAATCATCGCGGTTTTGTCAACGATGGCAATCCCTGTTCTAAAAAAGAGTAAAGAACAGGGCAAAGATGTATTTTGCACCAATAATCTACGACAGTTGGCTTTTGCCGTCTCAATTTACTCCCATGAAAATCCGGATTATCCGCAAGGGTTTTGTGGTGACCCGGACTGCCATCCCAGTATTCCTTACGACAAATATATAAAATTGGGCACAGATACGAATGACTGGCAAAACAGTTGGTGGTGGTTCCATTTTCTAAAAGACGTTATTGAAGATAATTTCTCGAAAGAAGGACCGCTTTGGTGTCCGTCAAGACATTTTTCTGACGCTGAACTCTCAAGAAATATCTTATGCGGGAACTATGGCATCAATTACTCTATCTGCAAAATATCAACCACTTCCCCTGTCGATCAATTTTCCGGAAAGCCGCTTCGGTCAGAACAGGTTTGTTCTCCTGCCTCCAAGCTGCTTTTGATGGATTCAGGTTATGCGCTAATCAGTTGGAAAGCGTTTGCTTTGGACAGTACTATTTATGCCTTTGAAAACCCCAGCCGACAGGATTCCTACTACTTACCGGGGGCAACCGTAAATAAGCAACGCTTTGAGAACGGTTCGATCAATAAATTCCAGCAAGAGGATGCCATCAGCGGGCGTCACTCCGGGAAATTTAACGCGGCCTTTGCAGACGGCCATGTGGACAAAAAAAGCCCTTCTTCGGTGGAACCTGATTGGGATACTGATAGAAATATATCGGGAAGTTCATTCTGGTCCCCATAAGTCATTTCCCGGAACCCATGATTTTCAGGTGACTTCGCCTTTTCGTTTGAGGGTCTGGCGGATGATGAAGTCGATGAGAGTATTGTAATCGATGCCGGCGCGCTGGGCGGCTTCGGCGACTTCCTCGCCCCAGGCCAGATCCGGATTCGGGTTGGCTTCGAGTATTACAATTCTGCCGTCAGGTTTTAGCCGCAGGTCGATGCGTGCGTAATCCCGCAAATGCAGGACGCGAAAGGCCCGCTTGCAAATTTGGCCGGTGCGTTTGATTGTCTCCGCTTCAAGGTCGGCAAACCCGAAGTTGATACCCCATTTTTCGCGGTAGTCATCATTCCACTTGACGCGATAGGTTGCCAAATTAGGGCCTTCGTCCTTGTCGAAGTCAAAAACGCATTCACGCGCCGGACACACGTTGAGCCGTTTGTTGCCCAGCACGGTCACATAAAGCTCCCGGCCTTCAATATATTCTTCGGCGATGGCATCCTGATGCCAGCGGTCGTGGATAAATTCGGCTCGTTCGCGAAGGGCCTCAACATGATTGACCAGTGAGGCGTTGGAAATTCCTTCGGAACCATCGCCGAGAGCCGGTTTAACGACCAGCGGGAATTGGATGGATTTATTCACATGAATGGTTTTGCCCCACGGCAGCGACAAAAAGTTCGGAACGCGGATTTTGTGAAGTCCCAGCAGTTCTTTACACAGCCGCTTGTCTCGACAGAGCATCATCCCCATCGGCCCGGAGCCGGTGTAGGGAATTTGAAGCATATCCAGAACGCCCGCAATGTTTTTGTCCCACAACCGTTCGCCGCAGTACTGCTCGGTCAGGTTGAACACAAGGTCACGCTTGTGTTCTTTGAGTTCGGCAATCATCTCTTCGAGGTTATCAAAGATTCCAATCACTGAAACGTCATGATGCAGATGCCGCAGGGCTTCGATGACGTGATATTCGGTGATGGCTTTTTCGGTCGGGTCATGAAATTGCGGATCGTCAGCCGGAATGGTGGAAGCATCAACGAGAACCGTGATGTTCAGGCTTTGAGTCATATTTTCCCTCGTGTATCAATGCGATGGGTTCCGCTGGCGATGGCGGTTAAAAGCGTGGTAATGCCGATCAGTCCGTCCAGATTGTCTTTGGTATACAAATCCAGCGCGTCACATCGCTGAATCATCCGATGGATGAGTTGATGGATGTCAAATTTTCGGTGGCCGGTCCATCGGGCCGCGTGAGTAGTCAACAGTCGGCGGTGCTGGCGCAGCATTTTAGACGCCCTGATAGACGATTCACTGGTTGAACTTGCCGAGAAAACGACCTTCAGGCTGTCGTCGTAATACCCCTTGAATTCGGTGCCGAGTTGATTGCGTTTTCGATTGTAGTAGGCCAGCAGGGTAGAGGTCATGCGGGCGGCCGACCACGGCGGATTCGGCGAAGCGGTCACAACCGGCACCTGTTGGGCAATGCGGTTCATCAGATGGTTGATGTATTCCAGCTTTTGCAGGGCGGGCCATTTTTGGTATTTTTCACGCCAGTTGCTGTCAGGGTTCAGCCAAACGGCAAATGTTTCAGCAAAGTCTTCATCCGGGTGGCATTGAGCGTAATAATCGTCCAGATGGACGACGAACCGCCGGGAATAGGGGCGGTACTGATAGATGTCCGAATAGTGTAAGGAAAAGCGGCCGAACAATTCACGCCAGCGGGTGCGGGCATAAAGCCTGTAGGCGTAGTTAATGGCATGGCCGCATTCGTGGCGCAGCAGTTTGATGCAGTCCTTTTCATGGGCGCCTTCGGCCTCGTACATCATCTTAACTTCCAGTGCCTTCAGCCGCGGATGCGCCAGGCAGAAGGGAATGCCGATGATCGGCTCCTTATCCGGACACAGCCATTCATCCGCCAAATAGCAGGGCGGCCGAAACCCGATGCCTTTATCGGCTAATTCCTCATACAGCCGCTGGACCATCGGCTCCAGCGGCGAATCGGTGATATGCAGGTTGAGGTCTTTAACCCGAATCTCGAGCAGTTCATCATCGCTGAGGTCTTCCCAGTCCAGGATGTATTTTTTTCCGGCCACACACTTAATATCCTCAAAACATGCTTAAAAATCAAGAAAAAACCTCGAAAAGTATTTCTTGACGATCTTGCGGGCGGCGGATATATTCCGTTACATAGTATGAGAGAATTTCAAACTTCCAATTTGTTCAAAGCATCCGTCGGCATCGCCGCCGCGAAGAATCCCTGTAACATCATCGGCATGATTAACGTCATTACAGGAGACGATAGGCTGCCCTGAGAGAAGTGGAAAAAATCAATTTTCTTAAGGCCTTCCAGGGCAGTCAGTTCTGGAAGGCCTTTTTTTAATGGATAATGGATGTGCTGCAGAAAAGGTAATCCCGAAGGGATGACAGTATAGTAGCCGGGGGTGTAAACCCCCGGAAAATAAGGACGCCCCGCCTCCCGCGAGCCCCGAAGGGGCGACAGAAAGTGAAAAATATTGTGAAAGGCAGAAAAGTGGCAGTGATTGAACCGAAAACAGTGATACTGAGAAACGGCCGGCCAGCCTGCATTCGAACGCGAACACTTGACGATGCTGAAAAAGTGCTGACATGTATCGATTTGTTAAAGAGGCTCAGGCTTGACAGGAAGGCCCGCGGCAAATACTATAAACCTTTTGTAATTCAATAAAAGGACACAAAATGTCGGATAAAGACAAGAAAAAAGGATACCGGGACACACTGAATCTGCCGCAGACCGCGTTTGCGATGAAGGCGAACCTGACCCAGCGCGAACCGCAGATGCGTAAGGCGTGGGAAAAGGACGACATATACAGCAAAATTATGACCGCCCGTGAGAATGCGCCGCTGTACATGCTGCACGACGGCCCGCCGTATGCCAACGGCGATATTCACATGGGCCACGTCATTAACAAGGTGCTCAAGGATTTTGTCGTTAAGTACAAGACGATGACGGGTTTTAAGGCTCCCTACATTCCCGGCTGGGACTGTCACGGTCTGCCGATTGAAGTCAAGGTGATGGCCGAACTCGGCGAAAAAGCCAAGCAGATGAGCAAGCCCGAAATTCGCAAAGAGTGCCAGAAATACGCCTCCAAGTATGTCAAACTGCAAACCAAACAGTTTAAGGCATTGGGCGTCTTCGGCGATTTTGAAAATCCATATCTAACCCTCAAGCCGCAGTATGAGCAGGGGATTTTGGAAATCTTTGCCGAATTGGTCGGCAACGGGCTGGTGTATAAACAACTCAAGCCGATTCATTGGTCGGTCGGCTGTGAAACAGCATTGGCGGATGCAGAACTGGAATACAAAGACATCACGTCGTCGAGTGTGTATGTCAATTTTGTGATGGATGAGCCTTCCTCGCAAAAAGTACGCGATATGGGCCTTGCGCCAGCGGGGAGTAAAGTCTGTTTTATGATATGGACGACAACGCCGTGGACATTGGCAGCAAATCTGGCCGTGGCGCTGCATCCGAGACTGGACTATGTCGGCCTGACCTATGACAAAGACGGCACCAAGTTTACTTCGATCATTTGCTCGGAGCGACTGGAAGCAGTTATTAAAGCCGCGGGTCTGCAAGAAGGGCAATATACTGTCAGCAAACCGGTCAAAGGTGTCAGGTTTGAAAAGCTTCGCTACATCCATCCGTATGTTGAAAAAAATCCAACCGAGCAGGATGCGTATTTTGCAATTACCGCCGAATACGTTACGACTGAAGACGGCACAGGAATCGTGCATATCGCCCCCGGACACGGTACCGAGGACTATATGGAAGGAATGCGAAACGGGCTGGCGGTTTATTCACCGGTGATGGACAACGGCTGTTACGATGACACCGTGCCCGAATGGCTTCAAGGCAAAAACGTGCTGAAAGTGGATAAGGAAATCAACGCCCATCTGGACGGCATCGGGCTGCTGGTGCATGAAGATAAAATAATGCACAGTTATCCGCACTGCTGGCGAAGCAAAACGCCGGTGATTTTCCGTGCTACCGAGCAGTGGTTTATTAATGTTGACAAGGATTATAGTCCGCCAACTTCCGGGTGGCATGAAGGCAAAACTTTACGAAAAGTAGCTCTTGGAGCAATCAAAGATGTTCAATGGATTCCCGGCTGGGGACAAAAACGTATCCAGGGAATGCTCGAATCGCGCCCGGACTGGTGCATCAGCCGCCAGCGTTCATGGGGACTGCCCATCCCGGCATTTATAAACAGCAACGGCGATGTGTTGTTGACAAAGGAGTCGGTTACGGCGGTGGCCAACCATATTGGCCAAAAAGGGTCCAATAGCTGGTTCACCGATTCGCCGCAGGAAATCCTCGGCGAGGATTTCCAACTGCCGGAAAGATTTAGCTGGGACGACCTGCAAAAGGAAGAAAATATTTTTGATGTGTGGTTTGAGTCCGGCTGCAGTTGGCACAGCGTGATTGAAATGGCTGGCTATGATGTACCGGTGGACCTGTATCTGGAGGGTTCCGACCAGCATCGCGGCTGGTTCCAGTTATCATTGTTGCCGGCGCTGGGCGCTATGGGCAAACCACCGTTTAAAACCGTTCTGACGCATGGATTTACCGTGGACGATAAGGGAATGAAGCAATCCAAGTCGGCGGGCAACTATGTCAGCGCCTTGGAAGAGGTCGAAAAATACGGCGCCGATATTCTGCGGCTGTGGGTGTCCAGTGTCAACTATCAGGAGGATATGCGCTGCAGCGATGAACTCATCGGGCGCTTGCAGGATGCCTATCGCAAGATTCGCAATACCCTGCGGTATCTGATGAGCAATATCAATGATTTTGTGCCGGCTGATATGAGTGTTGATTACAAGGATATGCGGTTGATTGACCAGTGGGCAATGGAAAAACTGCAAGGCCTGATTGCCAAAGTCCACGATGCGTATGAAAATTTCCTGTTTCATCGCGTCTTCGGCCTGATTTACAATTTCTGCACGGTCGAGATGAGCAGTATTTATATGGATGTGTTGAAAGACCGTATGTATTGTGATGCAACGAGCAGTCAAAGCCGCCGCAGCGGCCAGACCGTGATGTACAACATCCTTGATGCATTGGTACGGATGCTGACGCCGGTACTGGCGCATACCGCCGAAGAAGCCTGGGCCGCAATGGCGTATAAAAGAGAACATGTTGACAGTGTGCATCTGGCCTCTATGCCGGTAGCGGACAAAACCATTGATGTCACCGCGAATGAGAACAAATGGGACAAAGTGATGACCCTTCGTGATGAAGTCTTAAAGGTGCTGGAAGGTCTGCGAGCCGAACAGGTCATTCGCAGTAATCAGGAAGCATCCGTGCAGATTGAAATTGATGATGATGAACTGCTGGCGATTGTCAATGAGATGGGGGTTGAGACCTTTGCGTCAATTTGTATTGTTAGCGAGGTCAGTATTCAAAATGGCGATCAGTTGAAAGTCACTGCGCAGAAATGCGCCCACACAAAATGCGAGCGGTGCTGGAATTATTGGCCCAGTGTCGGCCAAAATCCGGACAAACCCGACCTGTGCAGCCGTTGCAGAAAAGTCGTGACGGATTAAGATATAACCGCGATTGATGGTCCGTTTATATAAAAGGAATGCCTGAAACTGCGAATTTCTTTTTTTTATAAATTATCTGCAACATTTCTTAATTTCGGGCGTCTATAAAAACAGGCTTGACGGGACTGTGGCCCGGTTTTAGACTTGTAGGAAATAACCGTTAATCACGAAAGGAGATAAATATGAACACGACGTACCACCCGGATGCGGCGCCAACAGTTTTTAGTTTTTGTTTTATTGGCGTGATTGTTTTGATAGCACTGGCGGTCAATATTATTTATGTCATCGCGTTTTGTAAAATTTTCGGAAAAGCCGGTTATCATTGGGCGCTGGGATTATTGATGCTGGTCCCGATTGCCAACTTCATTATGCCGCTGGTTTTGGGCTTTGGCCAGTGGCCCATTTACCGGGAACTGGAAGCGTATCGACAGGGCCGCTCGGCACCGTCGCAACCGGGTGCGCCTCCGCAGGGCTGATCCTTAAAAGCTTTTAATGGTATCGAAAAAAAAACCGCCGAATCGTTAAAGACCCGGCGGCTTTTGTTGTGTCTGGTTAAACGTTATTCTTCGGCGGGTTGCGCGGCCGATTCTGTCGCAGTGTCCTGGCTGGCCTGCTGGGCCTGCTGTTGGGCCATTTGAGCCTGAATCTGCTGCATCATTTGCTGCTGCATCTGCTGTTGCTGCTGAGCTTTTTGGCGCATGGCCTGTTCGGCTTCGGAATATTCGATGGTTGCATTTTCCCGCATTTGTTTTTGAAGCAGATATGATGTGATTTTTTCCTGGGCTTCTTCAAAAGGTGTCGTCCCGGCTTCCTGCTTGTCTGTGACCTTGATAATATGGTATCCGAAGCTGGATTCAACGATTCCGCTTGTTTGTCCGACTTCCAGTTCAAAAGCTGCTTTTTCAAATGCCGGATCCATCAGGCCTTTTCCGAAGAACCCTAAATCCCCGCCTTTTTCGCTTGAGGGACAGGTGGAATATGCTTTAGCCAAATCTTCAAAATTCTCACCGGCTTTCAATTTGGCCTCGACGTCTTTGATTTTTTCGAGATACTCAGGTTTTTCTTCCGGCGTGACACCGCGTTTTCCGAGAAGAATATGGCTGGCCTGGACCTGCTCGGGAACTTGGAAATAAGACGGGTTTTCGTCATAGAACTTTTTCGCCTCGGCCTGCATTTGCGGGTCTTTTTGGCAGGCTTCCGCAAGGGCCATCATTTCAACCTGGGGACGAACCTGCGATTTCAGGTCGTCGAAAGTCATGCCGTATTGGGCGATTTCTGCTTTCACCTGATCCAAAGATTGACCGTTAGTCTCGGCAATCTTTACGATTTCTTCCATAACCTTTTCATCGGATATGGTGATGCTTCGTTTATTAAGTTCCTGTTCCAGAACCATTTTTTGAACCAGCATGTCTTCAACACTCATTCGTACTTGCTGCTTCTGGGCTTCGGGCATTTCCTGTCCGGCGGGCATCCGTTGTTTCATGACTTCCACGCGTTTATTGACTTCTTCCAAAATGACCGCGTTGGTAATCGGTGTCCCATTGACCGTGACAACGACGGCGTCCGGTGCCATGGGTATCGGTGCGGGTTCTTCCGGCTGTACCGAAACTGGTTCTGCACCGGTCGGCTGTACAGGGACCAGTTCGGCAACGGGAACGGCCGAGTCTGCTTCCTGTTGTGGGATGGCCTGCTCAGCCGCCGGGGCAGCGGACTGATCCTCAACCTGTGTTTCGTCGTCGCAACCGCTGAATGCGACCGTCATGATACAGATGCAAATAAGCCCCAATAAAATTCTCATTTTGTTTCCTTTCTGCTAAGGTCAGTTTTAAAAATTCGCCATAAAACAACAGGCCATTCTTCAATGGCCCATTATTTTTCTTTTTCAATCATTTTGAGGAAACGCATTCTAAAGGTTTTGCCGGCACAATGCAAAGAATTAAAAAATATCTCTCGTAAAAACACAAAAAAACCCCCGGAATCACCTGAATACGTCAGTGTCCCCGGAAAGCCCCCCGATTGGGCGTGATTAACTCTTGTTTTCAGAGTGAACAACAAGATTCATTGGCGGGGCGCTGCCGTCTTTGTTCTGCCCCAAATACAGCGTTGTGTGCGGGAACGGAATTTCGATGTTCAATTCGTCGAATTTTTTCTTCAGACGGCGGTTAAACTCACGCGCCACAGCCCATTGGCGAATCGGTTTGGTCTTGGTGCGCGTTTTAATGATGATAGCCGAGTCGGCGAACTGATCCAGCCCCAGAATCTCCATAGGTTCCAGAATATCATACTTAAAGCCTATATCGTTCCGCAGGCCTTCGTCAACCTGCTTAATCACCTTGATAACCTCATCCACATCTTCGCGATAGGCCACACCGATATCGAAGACATATCGGGAATATTCTTTCGTCATATTGGTCACAACACTGATTTCACCGTTTCGGACAAAATGGACATTCCCTGCCAGGTCACGCAAGGTAATCATCCGCAGGTTAACATTTTCCACGAGCCCGCCTTTGTCGGCAATTTGGACCACATCACCGACACGAATCTGGTCATCCAGTAAAATGAAAAAACCGTTGATAATATCCTTTACCAATTGCTGGGCGCCAAAACCGACGGCGATGCCCACAACCCCCGCCGCGGCCAGGATCGGCCCGATTTCAACGCCGATTTCGTTAAGAATCATCAGCACCGCAACAACGACGATTGTCATGTTCATGATATTGCGAGTAACAGATTTCAG
This sequence comes from Phycisphaerae bacterium, assembly GCA_016782835.1. GTDB lineage: Bacteria > Planctomycetota > Phycisphaerae > Sedimentisphaerales > Anaerohalosphaeraceae > 4572-13. The sequence continues at coordinate 26,585 of JADHXS010000009.1, forward strand.
TGTGTCTGAACGTTTTTTTATTTCGGCATCATCTTTATGGTTTCTAAACAACTTGTGAAAAAGACGGTCCATTAGTATTTGACAGCCTTTAATGGCGACTAAGGTCAAAATTAAAATGAGAAAAATTTTAAGCCCGCTGGAAATCAGCCATTCGCCGGCTTTTTGTAAAATCGGCTGGAAATCAAAATTCATTTTTTATTCCTCTCTGATTATAAGTACACTTTATCCATAAGCCGTGGGAAAGCAATACACTGGCGGATGTGCTTTTCGCCTGCAATCCAGGCAACCGTTCGCTCAACGCCAAGACCGAATCCGCCATGCGGCACCGAGCCGTATTTCCGCAGGTCCAGGTACCACTGGTATTGTTCGGGATTGTAGCCTTCTTCATGGATACGGGCAAGGAGTCTTTCATGGTCATCTTCACGAACCGAACCGCCAATGATTTCCCCAAAGCCCGCAGAAGCCAGCAGGTCAAAATTTTCCACCACGTTTCCATTCTCGCGGTCTTGTTTCATATAAAACGCCTTGGCGTCCCTGGGGTAGTGGGTCACAAACACGGGGCGGTCATGCATCAGTGAAATAATCGTTTCATCCGAGCCGCCCAAATCCTTGCCCCATCGAAATTCCGCGGCCAGTTTGGCATGTTTCGGATTATTTTCGATTTTTGTATTTAACTCGTCCAATTCCCCACGAATTTCCAGCATCCGGCGGGCGTTTTTGTCCTGCTGCCATTTTTTCAGACCGCCTTTTGCGTCAGCCGCTTCGATATTCGCCAATTCCTGCTCAAGCGTTTTCTTCTCGCCTTCAAATTCGTCGAGCTGTTTAGCCATAAATTCTCTGGTTCGGTCACTGGTCAAAATGTCCGCCGCTTCGGTATAAGTCAGCCGGTAAAACGGTTTTTGTATTGCTTCCAGTGCCGCAATATCCGCTTCCAGTGTTTCCAGTTCCGAACGATTATCTTTCAACACACGTTGAATAATCGAATGAACAAAATCCTCAGCCAGTGACAACAAACCTTCCATGTCAATATACGCCACCTCCGGCTCGACCATCCAGAACTCCGTCAGGTGCCGGCGGGTCTTGCTTTTTTCCGCACGGAACGTCGGCCCGAAACAATACACCTTGCCAAAGCTCATCGCTGCCGATTCCAGGTACAACTGCCCGGTCTGTGCCAGATGCAGCGGCTGGCCAAAATAGTCCACCTCGAACAGCGTTTGCTCGCCTTCGCCTGCAATCGTCGTAAAAATCGGGGTATCCACCAGCGTAAATCCATTGTCATTGAAAAATCGGCGGATGGCATCAATCACCGTATGCCGGATCCGGCCGATGCACCACGGCTTCAAACTGCGTAAATGCAGATGCCGGTTTTTCAGCAGAAAATCAATCCCGTGCTCTTTCGGGGTAATTGGATAATCCATTGTGCCGCAGTGAATCTCCACAGCCGTAACCGCCAGTTCCACGCCACCGGGCGAACGCGATTCTTCCCGCACCAATCCCGTCACAGACAAAGACGATTCCTGCCCCAAGTGCTTGATTTGCTCAAACAGCTCTTCGCCGATAGTGTCTTTTTCGATGACACACTGGCATAAACCCGTACCGTCGCGCAGCACCAGAAACTGAACCTTGCCGCTGGGCCGGTTATGATACAGCCAGCCGCTTAATGTCACGTTTTTGCCGATAAACACCTGCAATTGGTCAATTGAAGTTTTAGCCTGCATCATTCTTCCTGAAAAAACCGTATTTTTTATCGAGAGCATAGAATACCATGAATAAGTGAAGAAATAAAGGGTTTTGCTGAATGTGTGAATCGACTATTTCACTGTTTTTTCGGCTCCAATCTCATCATCAAAGCTGTCCGTAATACCCCGCGGCCAGAAGACAATATCATCCTTGTTTTCCGCAGGAATATTCATTCCGTTATCATCGATGCCGTTCGGCCCGAGACAATACAGCCGAAAGCTCTCTTCGGTCTTTTGATAAACAAAAGGCTTTCCGTGCACCGGATCGATGAGCATGTGTGTGGCATCGATTTCCAGTTGCTCCATAGAATCCGGCCAAACATTGTGCGCCAGATAATAGCGTTTGATTGCCGTAAAAATGTGGATGCGATTGACAAGGGCTTCGTGTCGGCGATAGTGACCGTCTAACGCCCAAAAATACCCAACTCGCTGCATCGCCAGCCAGTCAATAACACTTCGGAAGTTCAACCCCATCTTCCAGATATCCTTCAGTCTGATGGTCGGCAAATGAGCGCCTTTTTGAATTTGCAGTGAGTAATGGTCAAACCGTTCATCGATAAGTTTGGCAATCCTCTCGGGATTCTTCGGCAATGACAGCCATAATCCCACCACAGCAATTTTCGACATTTCATCTTGATTTAAAAAAAGCCGACGAGGGGGATAGCCCATCGCCTCCTGAAGGTCAAACATTACATTGTGCGACATCCGAATCTTGCCGTCTTCATTAATTTCATAAAACAGCCCTATAATGTTTTTAGTCAGTAGTTTTTCTCGCTGCTGAATCGCCGCCCAATTGTTTGCCCATTGAGGATCAACATTTAGGATGGCCTCTTCAATTTGACGTAAAACCTCCGGCTTAGACACATCATTAACAATCAACGTTTCAAGCCCGCGGGACGCCATCAGTTCAATATGGAAAGCGCCCGCCTGGTCAAACAGTGTTTCCTGCTGATAAAGATGTTGTGCCAAAGAGAGGACGGCAAGCTGTTTGGCCAATGCCTTGTCAAAATTACCCAAATATAAATCGCGGTTTGCCGAACGCAGAACCAACCGACTCCAGCCTTTGAGTTGATTCACCTGCCGCTGCTGCTGTTGCAGACGTTCCAGATTATACGGAACCGTAAAACGGCAGCCGTCCATGGCTGTCGCTTTCAAGAATATGTCAATGCCCGGCTCAAAGTCATCCAGTCGTTCGGCCACGTGCGGATAGTCCCGGGGGTTCCATGCGGCGGAAAATGTTTCATACTCTGCCTGGGGTGTAGGGTAGGGAAAGTTAAAAATGGACTCGCCATATGTCGCAAACAGCTCGCTGTATTCTGTCGATGCATTTTCCTGAATCTCCGTCAGCCAGTTGCTGCGAATCTCAACGATCTCGCTGTCAAAACGAAAGGGACGCCATCGCTGGTCATTGGAATCCGGCAGTTTCACCCAGACCCAGACCGCGGCGATCATAACCGTCAGGGCCGCCCATACCCACGGCTGGATCTTTTTCGGGACAAAAATGCCGACCAGCGGAATAACGGCTAAGCAGACCAGCATTTTCCACGGCAGTTTGACGGCCACACCCGCCAGAAACAAAACGATGAACACCGCGATACTCAACCAGCGAAGCCCACACAAAAACCATTTCCATGCCGTCGCGGTGCCTTTGGCGAACTTTTTCAGGCGGTCTGTGTTCAATCTTGTCCTTCGGTAATTAACAGAGCTTTATGGAAAAGCATTCTCTCCGGGCGGCATACCTTCGGCGACAAAGTCGGCAAGGCATGGTTTACTCCGGCACATCCATCGCTTTCCCGGCGCGCCGGGAGAAACGATGCCACCCGGCGATGCATCGGGAAAGAATCTATTTAATTTGATATTTAAACCGGTAGTACCGGTTTTGTTATTCCATACGAATCTTGACGACGATTTTTTTGACGCGTTCGCTTTTTTCCACGATGCGACACGGCATGTGCGGCTCGTTCGGCCAGAAAATCGCGAACATGCCGGCCTTTAGAATCAATCGACTCATTGAAGGGGCCGCGTCATAAAAAGCCAGGTCTTTTTCGCCGTTATAAGGGACTTGTTCGACCAATCCCTCCAGCGGTGCCACAGCGATGCACTCGCAGCCGGAGACGATATACTGAAGGTCCATATATTTGCGATGAATCTCCAGCCGCCCCTCGTCAACCGGCTTGGTGTCATATTCATCAACGACATAAAAAATATCCTCACCCTGTACCTCATATTTTCCCGGCGCCGCGTCACGAACACTTTCTTCATTCAGCAGCGCCAGCCCGATTGAGATTCGTTTTCCCAAACCCCCATACAATAATGCATTATCAAGATGATCAAATATCATTGTGCCTCCTGTTTTAATGCTACCTCGATTTTTTTTGTTTTCGGTGTGTCAAAAAAAGTTCCGGCATATCCTTCTTTGGCAACAGAAATCCATCTTGCTTGCTGACCGATGAATAAAGGAACATGAGCAATTCCTTTTTTGTTGGTCAAGTGCGGTTCGCTTGTTATTGATAAAGAAATCGCATACACCTCTGCGTTTTGAATTGGTCTGCCTTCTTCATCTTTTACCATAACTTGGAGCGGGGAAGAACATCCTGCAAATAACAAACAGAGCATTAATGAAAATATAATTTTCATAACTGTGCCTCATTCCATTCGTACAGAAGGTGCAGGATATTATAGCCCGGGGCATCGCCCCGGGTATTCGGTTTCCGATTTATGCCTCGCCCTGTAGGGGCAGTATATCAACGCTCATTTTATATTACCCTTTCAGGGCGTTTATTCTTCTTCGTATCCGTAACCCCAGCCCGCTGGGCTGGGCTATAATATACTGGCCTTTCGGGCCGGTTTGTCATTGCTACACTTGCATCAAACGCAATCGGGCGACTTACCTATCCGGCTTTGCTCAGGGCAGGCTCTGCCGCGCTTTTATTCAAAAAACCCGCGTGGTCACGGCCCACCCTACACGGATTAAAGGTCTAATTTTTCGCGCAGGTAGTTTTTTATCTGGTCGATGTTGACGCGGCTTTGTTCCATGCTGTCGCGCTGGCGCACGGTCACGGTATTATCTTCCTTCGTCTGGCCGTCAATCGTCAGACAGTAGGGCGTGCCCGCTTCATCCTGACGACGGTAGCGTCGTCCCACCGCGCCCTTTTGGTCATAGAAGCAGGCAAAGCTGCCCTTCAAATCATCATACAGCTTCGTCGCGATTTCCGGCATCCCGTCTTTTTTCACCAGCGGAAATACCGCCGCCTTGATCGGCGCCAGATGCGGATGGAAGCGAAGCAGGCTGCGTGTCTCGCCCTTGACCTCTTCCTCGTCATACGCATCGACTAAAAACGCCAGCGTACTGCGGTCCACACCCGCCGACGGCTCAATCACATACGGAATATACCGCTCCTTCGCCTCTTCATCGAAAAAGCTCAGCGGCCCCTTGTGATAATCCGGGTCTTCATCCTTGAGCGAAATTTTTAGCAGATCGCCCTTATTCTCGTACCAGTCGTTCATCGTCTTCATGCCGCGCTGGTGCTGCCGCAGGTCATAATCGGTTCGGTTAGCGATGCCCTCCAGTTCCTGCCAGTCACCCTGACCGAACGGAAACTTGTATTCCACATCCACGCACGCCTTGGCATAATGCGCCAATTCGTCCGGGTCATGGTCGCGAAAGCGCAGGTTTTCTTTCTTGATGCCGAGATTCAGATACCAGTTAAACCGTTGGTCTTTCCAGTGATTATACCAGTCCTCATCCGTTCCCGGCTTGCAGAAAAATTCCAACTCCGCCTGCTCAAACTCACGCGTGCGGAAGATAAACGCCTTGGTCGTTACCTCGTTACGGAAAGATTTGCCGATCTGCCCGATGCCGAACGGGACTTTGACGCGGGTCGAATCCAGCACGTTGCGGAAGTTGGCGAAAATCCCCTGTGCCGTTTCCGGCCGCAGATACAATGTCATCTGGTCGTCCGCGTTAGCCCCCATCTGGGTCTCGAACATCAGCTTAAACGCCATCGGTTCCCCAAACTGGCCGACGGTCTGACAGGCCGGGCACACCTTATTGGAAAGATGGTGTTCCTTGCCTGCCTCGGTCTCGATGTTGACGTGTTCGGTATGTTCTTCGGCAGGGCCGCCGTCGGATTTATCCTGCAGGTGGTCCACGCGTGTCCGGGTGTTGCACTTTTTGCACACCGTCACCAAATCCGCGAACTTATCCGCATGCCCCGACGATTTCCAGACCATCGGGTGCATCAAAATCGAGCAGTCTAAGCCCACCACGTCGTCCCGCATCTGCACGACCGTCTTCCACCACGCATTCCGCACGTTGCGTTTGAGTTCCGCCCCCAGCGGGCCGTAATCGTAGCAGGACGCCAGCCCACCGTAAATCTCGCTGGACTGGAAAATAAATCCCCGCCGTTTGCACAGCGACACAATATCGTCAAGTTTCGCCAATTTCGCCATCAATCGGTTCCCTATTTTATTGACTTTTGAATAATTAATCGAACGTTTCATATTTTTAATTTTGCACAATGAAAATAAGAACGAAACAAATTTTGTTGCCGCGATTGGACATAAAGGCTGTCTTCAACGGCCTCGGCCAAGTGTGCCACATTGTCAGGAATAACGTTGGCCAACTGGCTATATTTGCTATGGTTCCAAATCTGCTCAACAGGATTCAAATCAGGCGAATAGCCCGGAAGAAAATGCAGTTCCAGTCTGCCTTCCAGAGATTGTATATAGGCAACCACAAGCCGCGCCTTATGGGCGGGCAAACCGTCAATCACGAGAAATACCGGACGGCGACGGTTCCGCATAAATGCTTTCAGGAATTCGACAAATCGTGTTGCATTCAGGCGGCCGGTATAGACCGAATACCAGAACGCCCCACGGGCTGTCACTGCGGAAACAGCGCTGACGGATTGACGCTGTCCGCTGGTCCTGACAACCGGCGTCTGTCCCTTAACGCCCCAGGTTCTCTGCAACGGCGCATCCGAGCGAATTCTGGCTTCGTCCAGAAAGAAAATATCTGCACCACGACGTTTGGCACGCTTCTTCAACTTTGGGTAGTCCTCGTTTTTCCACTTTTCAACAGCTTGCGGACCTCGTTCATACGCTCTGCGCAGCGGCTTTTGAGGCGTAATCCCAAGTTTTGCCAGCAAACGCCCGACCGTAATGAAGGCTCAATTTCTTTTTGAACTTCCGTTCGATCAGGCTAACGACGATACGGCGAGTCCACAAGCCAAAGTCAAATCCATATTGCCGCGGGTTTTTACCGCATATCCATTGACGCACCTGCTGTTTTTGTTTGTCTGTCAGCTTCGGCGTTGGACCCGGATGCCTGTGAGACTTCAGAACCGCCTCGCCTCCGGCTTTTGCTTCACGAAGTCAGCGGTAAATGGTGGTACGGCAAAGGCCGTAACTTTTTATGACCGCACTGGGAATTTCGCCCTCTTGTACGCGTCGAACAGCCATAATCCGAATTGTTTCCGACGTTTTGTGATCGAGTGTTCGTCCATCTATCTTCATGGATGCTATTATAACACGGCAAAATGTAAATGTGTAGTATAATCTATGTACCGGTTAGTAAACGTAGAAATTCAACTTTTTCTCGACTACTGTTGTCCATAATGGTTTATTCCTTATCCCTATCATGAATATTTGACATCTTTCTCAAAAAAGTGTATGTATAAAATTGTCATTTTCTTAAAATAACAACCAAATCTTATGCCCTAAATAAACCCCTACCCATTGTCAAGACAGAAAACGGGTTCTTTTAAGGTGGACTCATCGCCGGTTAATGCCGCCGTTGGAATGGAGGGAACCCGGAGGGCGACCGGAGTGCCAACGGCGACGCCGTACACCTCCGCCGGGCC
>JADHXS010000095.1 GCA_016782835.1 Phycisphaerae bacterium
CAACAGGGATTTTGGTTTTTAAGCATTTTGCTTGTACTGTAACTTATTGTAAATAAAGATTTTATGAAAAACCCAGTCAGCTCGAGTTAATAATACCCGATTTTTATGAAAAATATTTTCAGAATCTTTGTTTTTCAGTTAAAAACGATGCTGATTCTCTCTGGCACAGATAAAAATTCACATGTGTGAAGACATTACAGTGACACGATTTTCGAGCAGGTACTTTGATTGATACCTCTGCCCCGCCTTGCCATCATCATCCATCCCGGCCGGGTCGAATCCATCGGCAAACAGCGGGCCGCGGGTCGAAACGACCTTACCCGATTCGTCCGTTTCAATCGAAAAATCCTGTGTTTTTCTTATGTCGGTAAATCGCTTTTATCTTTTAATTTGTTATCCCGCATCGTATCAAAATATGATTGACGATAATCATTAATTGCTTTCGCCGCCTTTTCGGCCAATTCCTTTTCATTATACGATATTAGGCGGAATTCACTCATTGGTAAAGAGCCGGATTGCCAATACCTTATATAAATTATGTAGTGCGGTTTTTTACCAGTGGATCTCCCGTAATACCTATCCCCAACCGGTCTTATGGTTGCGGTCATATTAGATATGTGGATTTTTTTGGTTCGGATAAATCCTATATACTCCTTCATCTCGTAATTAGAGAAGACAGTTCTTTCGCCCAAGATAGAGATGATAAAAATTGCTGAAGAGAATGCCAAAACAGCAATTGTTATAAAAAATAATAGCGTTTTTAAGCAACATGCTATATAAAAACTCGGCTGCTCGTTAGCCCAAGACATTAAAAAAAGCAGAAGTAAACCGACGCATAAGAAAATAAAAGAAATTTCCGCACTAATCAAACGGGATTGTCTGGTCGGTTTTATTTCTATTTTATCTTCATACTCAGAAAACACTTCTTTATGCACATAATCCTCCTTACTTCTTAAATCCAACCATGATTGAAATACCGATTTCGATAGAATCTCCGGCGGCACGTGCGTGAGCCGGAAATGATAACAGCCCAAAGATGAAACCCTTCTTTTTCTCCATAACCGGGATTATACCGGATTTAAGTATTTCAGCAAGGAAATACCTTTTTCCGCTTGAATGGTTCTATCGAGGATTTATAATCAGCGATGATTGAGTTGATCAGGCCCTGTAAAATTGACTTATACCTGCTTAGGCAAAAGGAGACATGACAATGGATAAACAAATCAGTATTATGCCCTGCCTTGATATGCAAAACGGCCGGGTCGTTAAAGGTGTTCATTTTGTTGACATCCGAGATGCAGGCAATCCCGTTGAATGTGCCAAAGCCTATTGCGCCGCAGGAGCCGACGAGCTTGCTCTTTTGGATATCACTGCAACCATTGAAAATCGCTCAACGATGCTCGAAATTGTCAAAAACGTCGCTGACTTTACAACCATTCCGTTTACTGTTGGCGGTGGTATTTTTGATGTTGCTTCGGCCGCAGCGGTTTTGGAAGCAGGAGCCAACAAAATATCAACAAGCAGTGCAGCTTTTCGAAAGCCCGATATCATCAAGGAAATGGTCGCAGAATTCGGCCCGGAAAAGGTTACTGTTGCGATCGATGTAGATATTAATGCGTCGATGCCTTCCGGTTATGAAGTCTATATCGATGGCGGACGAACCCCTACCGGTGCCGATGCTGTAGAGTGGGCCAAAAGAGTTGATGGTTTCGGGATTCCTGTAATACTGCCAACCAGCAAGGCTGGAGACGGTGCCCAAACAGGATATGACCTTCCGGTTATTAAGGCGATGGCCAGTACCTGTTCTGCTTCAATCGTGGCGTCAGGAGGAGCCGGAAAAATGGAACATTTCCATGACGCTGTAGAAGCGGGCGCGACGATTCTGCTTGCCGCTTCAGTATTTCATTTCCACATTATTGACATACCAGAATTAAAAAGCTACTTGCGGAATCTGAATGTAAACGTCAAGTGAAGTATTCGGCGGTTTAGCCCTTCGGCTCAGAGGAAGACAATAGGGCTTTGCATGGGAGGGTGGATTGGCTGCTTTCATTTGCAGAAAAAGCCCCCTGCCGGGGAAGATTCGGAGATAATCAAATTATTGCTTGATAATTGCCGAGGGAGTGATTACTCTTTACACTATTATTTTGCTTTCCGGATGAAAGCCTTACGAGACGATTCGATTTGAATACGGAGAAAGAACGCCATGTATAAGCTGGAAGATTTTCTTATTGCGGCAGAGAAATACGAAGCTTCCGACATTCATTTGAGCACCGGGGAACATCCGCGTGTGCGAATCAACGGAAAGCTTCGGCTGCTGGGTGGAGAGGGAGTCATCCTGACTGAAGAAAATATCATTAATATCATGGAGACCACTCTTCACGAAAGCCAGAAACAACGATGCAAAAAGCTTTTCCAGGATAGCGGCTCCGCAGATTATTCGTATGGGATATCCTTAAACGACAAACCCATTCGATATCGATTACAGGTCTATCGTTCCATGGGAAAACTGTCTATTGCCATGCGGAGGATTCGGTATGAGATTCCGACATTTGAAGAATTAAATCTTCCTCCAATCTATCAAAAAGTCATGGAAAATCCCGAACAAAAAGGCATTGTGATTGTCGGGGGTGAAACAGGGAGCGGCAAATCGTCCACCTTAGCCGCGATGATAGGACATCTCAGTAAGCGACTTGATAAGCACATCGTTACGATCGAAGATCCGATTGAATATGTCTTTCGGGATAGGAAAGCCCTTATCCACCAGCGAGAAATGGGGCTGGATTTTCCGAATTATGCAGAAGCACTTCGTGCCGTCTTAAGAGAAGATCCGAATGTCGTCATGATCGGAGAGATGAGAGATGCCGATACTGTTCATGCAACTATAAAAGCTGCTGAAACCGGGCATCTTGTATTAACATCGCTTCATACGGCTACGGCAGCGTGGACTTTCAGCAGGATTCTTAATTTTTTCAAGGAGGCTGAACATGATGCCGTCCGGCTTAATCTGAGTTATAATCTTCTGGCGATCATGAACCAGATACTTGTGCCTTCTGAACAAGAAAACGTCGGTCTCATTCCGGCGACAGAAGTATTTATCAATACCCCATCTGTCAGGCAGTACCTGAGAGAAAAAGAAAAAGAATCCGAGCTGTCGGATGTCATCAAGGAGGGCCATGACGGGATGCATAGTTTTAATATGTCTCTGGCGCGTTTGATCAGCAAAGGTCATATCGGTGTCAATGAAGCAAAAGCCTACTCGAATAATCCGCAGGAACTCGAAATGCTCATTAAGGTAACACACTCCGAATAGATTTCAGTTGTCATCGAAGTCTCCCGACATGTAAAAACTGAGAATTTACAGGCATTACGCAGCTTGCGGTCTCAAACTTTAGAAATTTACTCCTGTCCCTTACTTGTTTTTTAGCTGCTTAAAAGCTTAACGGGGATGGCGGGGATGAGTCCAATCGGCTGCTGCTGTCTATTGTTGGGGGTCTTACCGTCCTTTCCCTCGGGGGTAAGCTCTCTGAATACCTCAATAATCAGGTTGTCCGCCCAATCTTTTTTAACCGTGCTGTCGGCCTTGAGTGTCAATGTAAGTCCCCCGGGGATAACCGTTACATTGTGCAAACTTATACCCTCCGGCGGATTCTGGAGCTCCAATCGCAGTTGTTTGACAAATTGAGGCGCTTTGATTTTAAGGCGAACCTGTGCCGATCCCCCCGGGGGGATGGTAATTGGGGTATCACCTGATATTTCGACGGACGGGATAGGCCTTCGGACATTTCGCACAGCAACCAGAAGCTCCTGTGACGGAACCAGATGCCGGAAGAGAAATGCCTGCATCATATCTTCGGCGGGAACAACCTGGCGGGTGATGGTTTTATCGCCGATTTTGGCTCGGCCTTCCAGATGCAAGGCAATCGGCTTATCGGGGGTGGTGCCCGGGGCTCTTAGCGTCATGCGAATGTGTTCGCATCCCTCCGGGATGCGGCTGCCCTCAATTTTAAAACCGGCGGGGGCATCTTTTAAAGCAACTTCTATCTCACCATTGAAACCATCTTTCCGCAATACATAAACCGTGACGGGAACAGCCTCGCCGGGCAGCGGACTGAGGCTCGAGGGGGTTATCCGAAGCGCAAAGTCAGGCGTTTTGGCTATCAGGTGGAGTCGATAGCCGTACGCCGGGCCGCCATGCTGCTGAGCATCCGTTATGTGTATATAGTACGTTCCGTCAGCAGGCAGCTTCGCTGTCAGATAAGAATCGGCAGGATGGGTCAGTAGTCCCTCAGTGTCTTTGAACAGAAATGCCGTATCTTTTATCACATAGTCGTCATTCCATTCGAGCACCTTCCCTGATGCGTCCGTTAAACACACAAGCGAATCCAGCGGGGAATTAAGCCGACGTGCATAGACTTCGGCGGTAATCTCATCACCGGCACGTCCCTGAAACTTAAACATATCCACATCGCCGCTCGCGTTGATCTGCCCGTTGACAATCGTGGGCAACCGGAGCAATTGAGCTTCCTTGACAGTATCATTGGTGTCTGATTCCTGACATTGCGGCAGTGTATCGACAGCATAGGAAATGAAATTGGAAACGGTTCGGTTTGATTCATAAATCGCCTGCCGAACGGCGCCGCCGCCGGGCTTTGTATCCAGGGACAACTGCGTAATGGGCAAATTCCATCCCTCAATCGTTGCAACAGTTTCTTCACCTTCTTTAGCACCCAGCGGGAACATCTGCGTAATAAACGGCAACTCGCCGACGGAAATACGATAGACAAAATCCTCTCGGCCGCGATAGATGGAATCACGAATTGCCAATTCATAATCGCCGGTTTTGGGAATTTTATAGTACAAAACCGGATCAGGATTAAAACGATAGTCATCCGCATAGGCGAGTTCATTACCGTCAGCGTCGTACAGCGTAACCGTTGCCTGAAACCACCCCGGGACCGCATCGGCCAAATACGGTATCAGACTTCGGGCGTGCGTTTCGATGACAAGCTGCTGGTTTGCTTGGGCCCGAAAACGAAACCGGTCGATATCTCCGGGCATGATCTGCCCGTTCAAGACCACTGGCAATCCAAGGGCTTTTTCTTTCGGCAACTCCGACATTTGCGGGACTTTTGTTGGATAAGCCTCCTGGTCATTGGGCTCCATCTCTGCATATTCCGGAAGCGTTCCAACGTGCAGTACCATGGGATTTGTCAGTCCGGTCGCCGTCTTAATACGGAGTTCACGCGGTCCGGGTTTGGCGTCTGGGTCTATCGTAACTTTTAACAGCACTGTTTCGGCAATCTGCCGATTGGGCTGAAGTTTACTTCGCGGCATAAACAGCATTCGGGTGATATGGATCAGTTGCCGAAGGCTTTTATTTTCCAGATCATATAATAACGGATGCTCCGGCATCTTGACGTCGTTTTGCTTGGTTTGGTCCTGGGTTTGTGTTGTTGGGTTCTCTGGTGATGTCTTTGGAGTGTTTTTGGGCCTTGGTCTATCTTGCGGCAGAGGAGACATTGCCGCACGTACCGATGCGGGCAATTCAGCGATACGTTTATCCCGCACTTCTTTCAGGCGGGAGCTGAGCAATTCACGCTGTTCTTTTTGTATATTCCGGACGGGTCGGTAGTATTTTATAATCGTCGCATGCACTCCCTGACCGGAAATGTAAACCGCTTCGGGCCGCTGAAGAAATTGTCCGCCGGCGGTCATCAAAACGTCCCGGCCCCGTTGTCCGCCCGCAGGATAAAGGCAGCCGATATGCGGTTGGATTCTTTCGGCCCAACCAAAAGCCGTAATGAGGCTTATGGCTGCAAGACTCCAAACGAAACGTTTTTGATTCACAAACATCGATTGAATCCTCAAATTTACATAATTTCCTTTAAGAGGCCGTCGCCGTCTGCTATCGGCATGACTTTCAGGTCCTGGCCGATGGGGTTGGGCAATGGACCGTTCGGATCGATTCCCATGAGCGTATACATGCTGGCAAGTAAGTCTTCCGGATACACAGGACGGTTAGCGACTTCCATTCCCTTCTCGTCGGAAGCCCCGACAACACGGCCGCCTTTGAAACCACCGCCGGCGACAACGCTGCAAAAACATTTGCCATAATGCGAACGCCCACCGTTCCAGGGCGATTCCCACTGAATTTTCGGGCCTCGTCCGAACTCACCGCCCCACCATACAATCGTACTGTCAAGCAGGTCTCGCTCCGATAAATCCGCAAGCAGCGTTGCAAATCCCGCATCCATCTCGGGCAACTTTCTTCGCATCGTTTCAAAATGCTGTTTATGCGTATCCCAGCCGTTATAATTGATTGTAATATAAGGTACGCAGTGCTCAACCAACCGGCGAGCCATCAGGCAGGACTGCCCGAAGGTATTTCGGCCGTAGCGATCACGCAGGGTGTCTTTTTCTGTTGACAGATCGAACAATTTTCGAGCCTGCCCGAACATCATCTCGTAGGCTTCTTTTTCATATTGGTTAAATTTCTCAAAATGAGCGTTCGCGGACATCGTACTGCCAAGCGTATCCAGCTTTTCGAGCAGTTTACGTCGTGCGGACTGACGTTCGTCGGAAATTCCTTCAGCGATAATGCCCTCCACTATAAACGGATTCTTCGCCGGGTCTCCACCGGTACAGAAGGGTTTATAAAGCGGGCCTAAAAAACCGGCTTCCGAAAAACGTCCCTGTGGTCGGGTCAATACGATATATGGCGGAACCGTCCCCTTGTAACCGTGTTCGTATCCTTTGAACAGCGAGACAACCGCTCCCATTGAAGGAAAAACCAGACGGCCCGGTTCATGGCCGGTCTGAACCAGATAGGAGGCGGTTTCATGGCCGTTGTTACCGTGTGTCATGCTGCGGATGATTGAATACTTGTCGGCTTGTTTGGCCAGCAGCGGCAGCATTTCACAAATCCGAATGCCATCGACATTCGTGCTGATGGGTTTTTTGTATGGACCGCAATAATCATTTCCCGCATCCGGTTTCGGGTCAAATGTGTCCAAATGAGATGGGCCGCCCCACATCCAGATTTGGATGACGGACTTGGCATAAGGCTTTCCGGGGTTCGATTCGGCAAAAAGTTGTCGGGGGTCGAACATGGCTATGCCGGATGCAACGGCCAACCCCATCTTTAATGCCTGCCGTCGAGTGATTGGCGAAAATGGTTTTTGATTATTCATCATACATTTCTCCGGTTTAATGCCGGTATAAAAATTCTTTTGAGTTGATTAACGTCCAGACCAAATCCACGGCGGCTTGATTTGTCTTCAGTTTTGACGTTTTAAAATATTCTTCCACCGCCGCCTGTTCGGATTCTGTGGGATACCGTGAAAGAATATTCAGATAAATCATTTTAATTAACATGGCATTTTTGCCCCGGGCGTTTTTAATCCACGCCTTCAACCGCCAGCTACGTTCGATCTTGTTTTGAATATGCGTTGAATTTAAGATGGCTCGCCGCTGGGCGGCTGACGGTTCGGTATTGCGCTCGGACATCAGTCCGGTATCCCGCGAGGGCCGCCCGAACATTTCCAGGAACTGGCTGGTAATACTGCCGTCGGCCAGTTCAATCGAGCGGTTTTCCTCTGGGACAAACGTAAACGGTTCCGGAATGGGGCTGGAATAGCTTTCCCGTGTACCGGTAATCTTGCATAAGGCATCGATCAATACTTCCGCATCAAGCTGGCGGACCGGATAGCAGGCAAACAGCTTTTCGGCTTTTACGGGGTCTGTTTTCGGAATTGAAGATTGCTGGTATGTGGCCGAATCCAGAATCAATCGATAAATATGCTTCAGGTCATAGCCGGACTGGACCAGTTCTTTTTCCAGATAAGCTAACAATTCCGGATGAACGGGAGGATTGTCGGGGCGAATGTCATCCGGTTCGTGTATCATGCCGCGTCCCAGCAGCCAGAACCAGATACGGTTCACGATAGTTCGAGCAAACCAGGGATTATCCGCGGTAATCAGCCAGTCAGCGAACACCTGCCGCGGGTCCTGCCCTGGCGGAATTTGGATTTTTTTGCCGTCAGGAAACACGGCATTTAATGTTTCGACAGAAGCCGGGTTTAAATGCACAATCTCTTCTTTCCATTCGGCCGTTGGTTTGTATGCAACCCGTGAGAAAAAAACCGCCATCCCGTCCCGGCGGTCGGCAGGCCAGTTTTCAAAACGGGACCCCATAAACGTCAGGGCAACGGCGGTTGCAATCGTCGCAGACTCCTGGCCCTGGATGGCTCGATAGAAATTCACCTGAGGCACACGAAAATTGCTGCCGCTGGAGGTCAGCAGTTCTCGGGCGAATTGGTCATAGGACATATTGTCGGCAAGGGCGCCATGGATCCAGCGATGATAAGCCTGTACGGCGTTCGGCCACAAATTGATGGGAAACTCCGCTTTCACCCGCAGCAAATCACACCATTTCAGCGACCAATAATCAGCAAATTCATCCGATTTAAGCAGACTGGTAATGAGCGTGGTTCGCTTGTCGGGGCGGGGATTTTCCAGAAATTTTCGCACTGCCTGAGCTTCGGGCAGTGTGCCGTTCACATCCAGATAGACTCGCCGGATGAAAACCTCATCCGAACATAAACTGGCCGGAGTAAGATTTTGCTTCTCGAATGTCTTCAGGACGAGGGTGTCAATCTCATTGGCCGCTTTGAATCCGCTCTTTTCTTCAAAAGGAGTTACCACAGTAGAAGCAGCACTTACGAAATTCAGCACAATCCCCAAAAAAGCGGAGACCATAATGATTGGGGGTTTGCTCGGCACTCTCAAACAAAAGTCTTGCATTCGAATTCCACCCTGTTCACTATTGAAATAACCTTACACATCATAACGCCCGTCTGAACAATGCGCAATCATCAGGCACACATTCATTAAAGCCGTACACATACCGTTATTATGGATTATAACACTCTCACAGTCCAATCGTCAGAGTGAAAGTGGCTTAATTTTAGAAAAAGTAACACCTTTTTTGTTTTTTTTGTAACTGGAATTGCAAAACCAGACACTTATTTAATAAATAAACCCACTACTGTCCCGTTATAAGTCGAATAATAACAACTGGTTATGAAACTGAATATTTTGGTTTTGCGACAAAGTTTTCGTAAGTGTAAAGCTTCAGTTGGAAATGGACAAATCCTTTAAAAGTGCTATTCTATTGTGGATATTTTTGAAAGGGATTTGTTGTGAAAAAGGAACGCAGGCGATTTGAGGCAACAGAAAAGGTAAAAATCATTCGGGAACATC
>JADHXS010000096.1 GCA_016782835.1 Phycisphaerae bacterium
GTGAATCCAGCGTAAAACCGCCTCCGTCGCAAGGCGGTTTCCTGTTTTTCCGCATACGGCAAACATAAATTGAGGTAAGAATGGAAAATATCAGAAACATCAGAAATATTGGAATTTCCGCCCATATTGACTCGGGCAAGACCACGCTCAGCGAGCGTATTTTGTTTTATGCCGGCCGAATTCACCGCATGCAGGAAGTCCGCGGCGCCGGTACCGGAGCCACGATGGACTTTATGGAACTGGAAAAGGAACGCGGCATTACCATCACATCCGCTGCGACCCAGGTCACATGGAACGATAAATGCATCAATCTGATTGACACCCCCGGCCACGTCGATTTCACCGTGGAAGTCGAGCGGTCCCTGCGTGTGCTGGATGGGGCCGTGATGATTCTCTGCTCCGTCGGCGGCGTACAGAGCCAGTCGATTACGGTGGACCAGCAGATGAAACGCTATCGTGTTCCGCGGATTGCCTTTATCAATAAAATGGACCGCACCGGTGCCGACCCCGAACGTGTTGAACGCGACCTTCGTGAAAAACTGGGTCTCAATATTGTCCCGATCCAGCTCAATATGGGAGCCAGTGAGAACTTCCAAGGTGTTATCGATTTGATAACCATGCAAGCGCTGACGTTCGAAGGTGACAGCGGCGAAAAAATTGTTCGCGGCCCAATCCCCGCAGCCTATGCGGACATGGCCGAAATGGCCCGCCACCAGATGCTGGAAGCAGTAAGCATGTTCAATGACGAACTCATGGAAAAACTGCTTGAAGAACAGCCCGTTGACGTGAAACTGATTCACCAGACCGTGCGCGAGGCAACCATCAACCGCGACATCGTGCCGCTGATGATGGGTTCGGCGTTCAAGAACAAAGGCGTTCAACCGCTGATGGATGCGGTCTGCGACTATCTGCCAAGTCCGCTGGACCGGCCCGCCTTTGCCCGTGACCACAACAATGAAGGGACCGAAGTGCCGCTCGAAAGCGATCCGGAAGCGCCGGTTGTTGCGATGGCGTTCAAGATTGCCGACGAAACATTCGGCCAGTTAACCTATACCCGCGTCTATCAGGGAACGATTGAAAAAGGCCGCCATTATCGCAATGCGCGCACCAATAAAATGCAGCGTATCGGGCGTATTGTCCGGATGCACGCCAATGACCGCGCCGACGTCAGCGATGCCGGCCCCGGGGATATCGTGGCGCTGGTGGGAGTGGACTGTGCCAGCGGCGATACCTTCTGCGGCGACGGCATCAATTACTCACTCGAAAGCATTTTCGTCGCCGAGCCGGTCATCAGCCTGTCGATTACGCCGGTGGATTCCGCCGCCCAGGACCGCATGAGTAAGGCACTGAACCGGTTTATGAAGGAAGACCCGACGTTTCGTGTGTCGTCTGACGCGGAAACCGGCCAGACAATTATCGCCGGCATGGGCGAACTGCATTTGGATGTCTATGTCGAACGGATGCGTCGTGAATTCAAAGCCGAAGTCAGCGTGGGCATGCCGAGTGTCAGTTATCGCGAAGCCCCGACCGCACAGGCTGATTTTAACTACAAACACAAAAAACAGACCGGCGGTTCCGGCCAGTATGCACACGTGGTCGGTCGCCTCGTTCCACTGGAACCCGATGCCGAATCCACGTATGATTTTGAGGACAACATTGTCAGCGGCCGGATTCCCGGTGAATATATCCCCGCCGTCAACAAGGGCTTCCAAGAAGCCATGAAAAAAGGCCCGTTGGCCGGTTACGAAGTCGTCGGATGCAAAATGTGCCTCGACGACGGCTCGTTCCATGCCGTGGACTCCAGCGAAATGGCGTTTCGTATCTGTGGCCGGGATGCCTTTAATGAAGCATTCAAAAAATCCAAACCCTGCCTGCTCGAACCCATTATGGCGGTCGAAATTGAATTGCCCACTGAGTTTCAGGGATCGATTGTCGGTGACCTGAACTCCCGTCGCGGGATTATCATGGGCACCGAAGCCCGCGACACCTTTACCGTGGTCAATGCCGAGGTTCCACTGGCAAGCATGTTCGGCTATGCGACCGTGATTCGCGGCATGAGCAAAGGCATGGCAACCTTCACCATGGAAATGAAGCGTTATGCCAAAGTCCCGGTCAAGATTGCCGAAGAAGTCATCGCCAAACGCCGCGAGGAAAGCACCGCAAAGAAATAACCGGTTACGAATAAATACCAATCCCAAAAGCTCTCCGCGTTGTTATAATGCAGAGAGCTTTTTTTGTTTAACCGGAGTCAATCGATGTCCAAATCAGGGAAAAACAACGGACTTGTCTATTCAACCGACCATGGCCGGATGTGTCCCGATTGCGGCAGGGCGGTCGCCGAGTGCGTTTGCACGACCGAAGAATCACTCCCTGCCGGCGACGGCATTGTACGCATTGGGCGCCAAACCAAGGGCCGCAAAGGCAAAGGTGTGACGGTCATTACCGGCCTGCCGCTGAAATCATCCGAACTTAAACAGCTTGCCCGACAGATCAAAGCCAAATGCGGCTGTGGCGGAACCGTCAAAGACGCAACGATTGAAATACAAGGCGACCATCGCGACAAACTCATCGAACTGCTCACCGCCAAGGGTTACACCGTCAAACGCGCCGGCGGCTAATACGCCTAATACGGTAAAATAAGTTTCATTGTGGAAGGCTCGCTATGAAATATGCAAAAGTATCGCTATTATTCGTTTTGACACTGACATCTGCGATAGCGCTGTGCCTCGCTGATACGTTGCCGGAACCGACGGCTCAACATCTGCCGCGATGGCGGGGATTTAACCTGCTGGAAAAATTCTACAAGGGTTCTTCGCAAACAGGGCAAATCTGCGCAGGACATTCGAGATGAATACCAGAAAAAATGCCCGTGGAAAGGAGACTTGTTCTAATGACGGACAGAAATCTCAGGTGTAATGGTTGTCTGGTCACGCAGGACTTTGCCGGACAAAAAGTCCGTAAACGTGGCTTTTACGGTCAGTTCGTTTTCCTGCCCGTTCAGAATGTTCGTGATCGTAAACGGCAGACGGTAATAGCCGGCGAAAATATTGCCGCCCCAAAGCGGGTGAATCTCTTCCGGCACGAGTGTCCAGTCAGCCAGCTTTGCTTCGGCAGTGTCGGCATCGAGATTCCACAGTTCCACTTCGACGATGCCGATGGCTTTCACATAGTCCTGCGCCGTATCCAACGGCTCGACATACACAACCATCGTTTCATTCATACCGTCCTCGTCCAGGTCGTACAGGCCGGTGCGTCTGCCAAGACGGATTGTCTGGAGCGTATCCAGGTCCTGCAGGCGGGTGGTTTCATCGAATCCGGCCAGCATATCAACCTGTTCGGCCAGTTGGGTGATTTCCTGCTTAAGTGATTGAACCTGCAGCGACAGTCCGGTATTTTCCTGTTTCAACCGTTCGATGTCATCCCACAGGACATTCTTTGAGCCGCATCCTGTCAGCCAAACAGCGGCAAAAAACACCAGAGCATATTGAATCGTCCGTTTTTTTATCATCGGTAACTGCGAACTAAAACTCTAAAGCCTCAAGGTAACCAGAGGTTACTTCGAAATTACTTATTTTCATCCTTGACGACGTGCGGCGCTTTTTTCAGGATTTTGTCCGCCAGTCCGTAATCGATGGACTCCTGCGCTTCCAGCCACAGGTTGCGGTCGCAATCCTTTTCAATCTTCTTGACGTCCTGTCCCGTATGCTCGCCCAGAATCCCGTACAGTCGTTCGCGCAGACGCAGAATTTCCTTCGCCTCGATTTCCAAATCGGTCGCTGGTCCCTGCATAATCCCGGAAATCAGCGGCTGATGCAGCAAAATCCGGCTGTTCGGCAGCATAAAGCGTTTGCCTTTTTTGCCGCCGGCAAACAATACCGAGCCCATGCTCGCGGCCTGTCCGACGCAATAGGTCGACACATCGCACCGCAAAAACCGCATCGTATCATAAACCGCCAGCCCGGACGTAATCACGCCGCCGGGTGAATTGATGTAAAAATGAATATCTGCCTCATCGTTTTCATTGCTCAAAAACAGCATCTGGGCAATAATCAGATTGGCCACATCGTCGTCGACGGTTCCGCCGAGAAAAATAATGCGGTCTTTCAGCAGCCGCGAATAAATATCGTAGGCCCGTTCGCCCCGCCCGCTCTGCTCGATGACAATCGGTACTAAATGACTATTCAATGCCATGATGGTTCCTCATTTGGATTCTTTGTTTTCTGTTTTCTCTTTGCCTTTTTTTGAGTCTTCCTGTTCGTGCAATACATCGTCGATCAGGCCGTATTCTTTGGCCTGATGAGCCGTCAGGTATTTATCGCGTTCGGTTTCCTCGGCGATTTTTTCCGGCGTCAGTCCGGTGTGCTTACTCAGCAGTTCAATGATCGTTTTTTTGGCTTTGATAATTTCCTCAGCTTGGATACGAATATCTTCGGCCTGTCCGGTCATACCACCCCACGGCTGATGCAGCATGACCTTGGCGTGCGGCAGGGCGTGACGCCGGCCTTTGCTGCCTGCGGCTAAAATAATCGCCGCACCCGATTGTGCCCGTCCGATGCAATAGGTCGCCACCGGCGAACCGATAAACTGCATCGTGTCATAGATCGCCATGGTATCATCGACGCTGCCGCCGGGCGAGTTGATATACAGGCTGATTTCCACGCCGCGTTTGAGGTTGTCCAGGTACAAGAGCTTCATGATAACTTCGGTTGCCATCCGGTAGTTGATTTCGCCGATCATAAAGACGATGCGGTTTTCCAGCAGCATATCGTCCAGCGTCATTTCACGCATCCGCTGGTAGCCTTGCTGGGCCCGCGGCTCGATTGCCGGATTCAGTTCTTCTCGGTGTTTTCCAATCAATGGATAGTGCATGTCATATCCTTTTCTGACTTCTTAATTCTTTTTTTATCGGCCCTTGAATCGCTTCTCTGTATTCCGATATTCTTGGGTTCGTGAGTTCTTGAATTTCTGCATTCTTGACTGTTTTATCGTCATTTTCGGGCCCAAAGTTTACCCAAACAGTCCATTTTTAACCCAATTCCCCAATCTTTAAGTTCTTGGGTTCTTGTGTTCGAGACTTCTCGGATTAAACCTGCTTTCTACCGCTTTGCCTCCCATTTTTCAACAACATTCTCGATTAATCGGAAGGGTGACAACAAAACTTGTTCCATTTTGAGAATTTGATTCAATCGTGATGTTTCCCGAATGCAATATTGCGATTTCTTTCGCAATGGCTAATCCTAAGCCGCTTCCGCCTGAATTTCGATCGCGTGCCTTACTGACACGATAAAAACGATCAAACAGACGGGGGCATTCGTCTTCGGGAATACCGCTCCCCTCATCATGAACGGTAATAACCGCCATTTTGTCATGGATTTCAACAGAAAGCGTAATCGTTGTTTGAGGAGGGGCGTACTGAACCGCATTATCAATCAAATTAAGCATCAATTGTCTGATTTGATGAGGATTTCCCCGAATTTGGGCCGGACATAGTTGCGTGTTTAATCGAAACCCCTTCTCATTTACCAGTGGCTCGTATTGTTCAACAATGTCCTCAATGAGGTTGGCGATGTTTACAACCTCCCACTGGCGCAGATTATCCGCATTTTCCAGACGAGATAATTGCAATAACTGTTCAATCAAAGCATTTAGCCTCTCGATATCTTCCAACGCGCGTGTGATGGTTTCTTCGTAAAATTCCACAGAACGCTTTTTTGATTGTGCCAGTTGCAGGGTACTTTTGATAATTGCGATGGGTGTTCTCAGTTCATGGGCAGCATCAGAGATAAATCGTTTCTGCTCTTCCATTGTATGAGCGAGTTTATCTAACATTTCTTCCCATGATTTTACGAATGGAAGCAGTTCTTTCGGAGCATTCGGATAGTCGCGATGAATCTCACTGAGGTTGCTTCCGGAAACATCACGCATTCGATGAGCCAGTAAATCAACCGGTTTCAAACCCCATTTTAAGATTCCCTGTATTAACATGAGTGTTATCCATAGGATAATACCGCCTAAGATAAATAACATTTTCGTAAATTCACCGATTTCATGGTATGCGTATGTACTGCTTGTCGCCAGGGCGATATTCAAAAACTGCGGCAGGCCCGTGGAGCGATTGGCAACAGGATACCGCGCCCAGATGACACGATATGTTTTTTGTTCCTGTGTCATGTTTGATAAGATATATCCATCCGGGTCTGGTGCTGATATCTGTCGCTTTTTCATGGCGTCGTAAATATCCATAGAGGCAAGACTTCCCGTCACATCATCGTTTCCTTCAAGCCATATTTGATAGCCGGCTTCCTGTGTTTCTTTTTGAGGATTCAGAAAAGAACGAACCTCTTTTTGTGTTTCCGGTGAAAATGAATCTTTTGCGAGCAGAAGATATTTTACTGTACTCAGGTCGGATTGCAGTTTTGAATCCAAACTGCCTAAAAGTGCCTCTTGAAATTCCTGATACGCAATGACGGAAATGATTGTCACGACAAGAATCATCAGACCGGCGATACAGATACCGATTCTACCCTTTAAGGAAAATGAACGCATGTGCTTACCCTTCTAAAAGATATCCCTGTCCGCGATATGTTTTTATCAGATCATATTTTTTCTCAGGATCGATCTTTTTCCTTAACGAGGAAATATAGACCTCAATCACGTTGGAAAACCGCTCCCAGTTAAAATCATAGAGATGCTCTAACAAGTCTTCCTTGGAGACGACCTGCCCGCTGCGCATCGCCAGATAAACCAATGTGTGATATTCCATCGGTGTCAGGATGACCGGGATGCCTTTCATGGTTACTTTGCGTGCGGTGGTATTGATACTCAAGTCCCCCACTGTGATGAGAGGATCTGCTTTTCCGTAGGACCGTCTGATAAGAGCCTTGCAGCGTGCCACAAGCTCTCCTATGTCAAAGGGCTTTGTCAGGTAATCATCCCCGCCGGCGTCGAGTCCCTTAATAATATCCGACGATGTATCGCAGGCGGTCAGAATCAGAACGGCAGTCCGGCTTCCCACCGCCCGGATGGCTCGCAGAACATCCAATCCATGCATGCCGGGAAGCATCAAATCCAGGATAATCAGGTCATAAGAATTCGTCCGGCTTAGATGCAATCCATCAACGCCGTCGTGTGAAATATCAATCGCATAATTTTCTTTCTCGGTCAGAATCTGTGAGATATTTTTTGCAAGTCGGGCTTCATCCTCTACAATCAGCACTCTCATTGGAAACCTTTCATGAGATAGTATCAAATACATTTATGATGCTTCACTATACTCTAAACGCCGCCTCAAAAACAAATGATAAAATTTTTTTTCTTCTTAAGCTTATCTTAAGGTTCGGTCTGTATGGTGATGGGTAATCGAGATAACGGTTTTTATACTTTCGAGGGCAAAAAATGAATACAAAAAGAAGTCAGCTAATAATTAAGACCCTGACAGTCCTTCTTGTTTTCGGCCTTTCAGGATGCGGAGCGACTGTTTTTGAGGCAGGCCATTGCGCGTATAATCATATTCGGGGCGATCTTCTCGGGATTGTTCCGTATCAGGTTGAACAGGTTTTTCCCGCAGCGGCAAATGTTATCAAGGAACTTGAAGGATATGATTTGGCCGAACAACAGTCAGATTTTCTGAACGCTCATATCATTGCCTACGACAAGCAGTCCCGGAAAGTGCAGATCGACCTGTCCAGAACGGAGGAGAATCAAACAAAAATACAAATACGAATTGGAGCGATGGGCGACAAGCTCGAATCGTCGATGATTTTCAATTATGTTGTGAATAAACTTTCGAAAGAAGAACCGTTAAATGGTCCATATTCGAAAAAAAGCAAAGGATGATGTCATATGCAAAAAACGTGTTTAATGGCAGAAGACGGTTCTGGTAATAAGAAATCAGAGGCGGCAAAAACGCTTCTTTCTTTATGGCCGTTCATTTTTATTCCGTTGGCGATAATGTATGTCTATGTCACATCGTATTTCGGATTCGATTGGCTTTGTGCTAAAAGTTTTCATGAACCGCTCGCCTTGCCGATCGTCGGCATGTCAGTTTTAAGCTTCTTTTGGCTTGCTTGTAAGACAAAGAATGAGCTGTCCATTGCAATGACATTTTTGAATGTCGCGTTTTTCTGCAGGGAGTGGCACTTTGCGGGAACCGACAAAGGAATCTATATCGCGATCAGTCTTTTTGCCGGGTGGTTTATTTATCGCAGAGAACAGATAGAAGAAATGATCACGGGGAAAAGAATAAAAATATGGCTGTTCGCAACAGCGTCCTGCTATCTTTTTTCCCAGATTATGGCCCGGCGTGTTTTTTCGGTAAACCATTTGGGACTGTTGCCCCTGGAAGGAGAGTATTTTGTGTCGTTCGAAGAAACGCTGGAAGGAACGGCACATCTACTGATGCTCGTAACCAGCATTGTCGCGTGGTCAACGTTTTATTTTAATAAGAAAAAGACGGGTTCAATTCGGCCAAAACACGCATTCAAAAGTGCCTTGAATTATATTAAACCCACATTATCGATACCAGTTATACTTTTTATTGTGGGCGGATTCGTGTGGCATCACAAAACCCAGCCGTATCATTTTCAGGTAGTCGAGCCGGGGATTTTGTACCGCAGTGGCTGGATGAAACCCGGGGATACGGACAAAATAATGAATAAGTACGGCATTCGAACAGTGGTTAATCTGTGTATGCCGGATGAGTCTACGTATCTCGAAAATTACAAAGATGAGCAGCGGATTTGCCAAAAAAACGACGTGACGATTATCCATATTCCAATGCCCGGCAACACCCCGCCGGCCGAAGAACAAACCGCTCTGTGGCTGAATTTACTCAACGACAAAAAAAGACTGCCGATTCTGGTGCATTGCGCTCAGGGGGCCACCAGAACCGGGGTAATGGTCGCCGTTTATCAAATGGAGTTTTTAGGAAAAGATAACCGGAAAACATTGAACGAATTGCAAACTTTTGGACACAAAATGAACGATTCCAAGCGTAGTGAAATATATGATTTTATCTCCAATTATGAAAGCCAAATATAAAGCGTGTTCATATAAATTGTATAATTGTAAAGCCCATCAAACAGAACATAAAAAAAAGCCGTCGGCGTTAAAACCGTCGGCCTTTGGATATTAGCGATTAATCGTTAGCCAATTACTCGTT
>JADHXS010000010.1 GCA_016782835.1 Phycisphaerae bacterium
TAACGAACACTTTGACGATATAATCAGCGATATTCATTTTAGACCTCCTTGTCTCAATAAAGGTTATCGTTCAATCTCCTTTATCGACCAGGTGGTCTTTTTTGTTATAAAACGTAAAAAACTCGCACAATACGTTAATGTTTAATCTGAATTTGAGGGAGGTATTTTATGGTTTGTTCAAAATGCGGTGTTCAAAACAACGACGGTTCGACCCATTGTACCAATTGCGGCAGTGTATTAGTGGATGCAGCGACACACCCTGTCGCCGGACAGGTTCAAGCGGCAGCGATGCAGGTTGTCCCCAAAACCTCCGGCTTGGCCATTGCAGCGTTTGTCATGGGGCTGCTTAGCTTTTGCGGTTTATGGCCTTTGTTGGGTTTGCCTGCAATCATTTGCGGTATTATTGCATTGATTAATATCAGTAAGAGCAATGGCCGGTTCAAAGGCACTGGTTTTGCTGTGACGGGCCTGGTGATTCCTGTGGTTTTGGGGCCGATTATGATGGCTATCCTTATGCCGGCATTAAGTCATACAAGAAAAATTGCCATGCGGGTGGTGTGCGGGACAAATCTTAAAGGTCTTTCAACAGCCATGATCGTTTATAACGATGAATACCCCATGCCGGAAGCATGGTGTGATTTGCTGATGCAGGAAGCAGATGTGTCGCCGAAAAGTTTTCAATGCCCCGAAGAGCCGGAAGGGTCGTTTAGCTATGCGATTAATAAAAATGTCTATGAAATCGAACCCGGAAAGATGGATGCACAAATGGTCGTGCTTTTCGAGGCAAACCTTGGCCGCAATGGTGTTGGCGGGCCGGAGGATTTAGTACTTCGACACGAGCGAAACGGTCGACTCGGTTGTAACATTGCCTTTGCCGATGGGCATACGGAGTTTGTCGCCGAAGATCGCATTGCAGAGTTGCAATGGACGGCGGAATGATGAATAAAAAATCTTGTAAATCCAGTTAATCCTGTCTAAAAAATAATCAGTGAAAATCAGCATTAATCTGTGTCTAAGGTAAGTAGAGCTATGAAAAAGATATCAGTGATTATTTGTGCCGCCGGCGCCAGCAGTCGCTTTGGCGGGGACCGCAAGAAGCCGTTTGTGGATGTGGCGGGGCGGCCGGCGTTTCTGCGCAGTATCGACTTTTTTGCCGACCGTGAAGATGTTAAACAGGTTATCCTGTCGATTTCCAAAGAAGACGAGGAACTGGTTACGGTCAAATGGGGTGCGGCATTGGGATTTAACGGCGTCAAGCTCTGTTTCGGCGGAGCCGAACGGTTTGAAACGGTTGCCAATGCTCTCGAAAAAGTGAGCGACGATGCCGACCTGATTGCCGTCCATGACGCAGTGCGATGCTGCCTGACGAATGAATGGTTGGATGAACTGTTTGCAAAAGCCGGCGAAACCGGTGCGGCCATGCTGGCCTGCCCGGTGGTGGCGACGCTGAAAAAGGTTGCGGATGGGAAAATCATTGATACGGTGGACCGCGCAGGTCTGTATGAAGCTCAGACGCCGCAGGTGTTCGATGCCAAACTGCTCAAAGATGCCTATGCCAAGCTGGACACACTGGACACATCCAGGATTACCGACGATGCGCAACTCGTCGAAGCGATGGGTCATCCGGTCTCGATTGTGGAAACCGACCATTCGAATATTAAGATAACCCGCAAAAATGACCTGCCCGTTGCCGAGGCGATTATCAAATCCCGTCCCAAGCCCAAGGGTGACGGACCTGGCGGGCCGTTCAATGAAGAGGCAATGTGGTAATTCGATTGACGATTATCCCGTGATGGCAGGCGATTTTGACGTATAAATGACCGGTTTTTAAGGGATTAGGGGGCGAAAACCGATAGCATAATATGCTTGACACCCCGATAAAAGCTGGTATTTTTAGGGAAATAATAACCGAATTCTTTCAGGAATCGAAAGGAGTATAACAATGGTAAGGAATCGAATAATCGCCGCAGTGATACTGGCGGGCATATTTTTGGCGGGTTGTGACAACCCCCGAAAGTCGGATGCGCATCTGTTGGTGACCCAGGCCGATATGCAGATGGCTCAGAGTGAAGGCTTTTTGGTGCCGGATGCGATGGAGGTCGATTATGCGGAGAATGCCGCTGCCGCACGTCAGGCGTATCGTAATGCCCTGATTTCACTGGCCGATTACTATTCCTCTGTCGGCAACGCCACCAAACTGCAATGGGCCAATACCGAATTGAAGACATTTGACCAGATGGTACAGTACCGCTACCTGCAGCCCGCCGAATGGGTGCCGGAGAATTTGACGGCCATGAATTCCATCGAAGATGCCGATATTTTATATAATGAAGCTATCCGGTTGTATCGGCGGGCCGGCGGATTTTTGATCATTACCAGCGAAGCCAAACTCCGCCAATCACTGGGGGTGTTTAATGAGGTTATTGCTCAGTATCCTACCAGTGACAAGATCGATGATTCTGCTTACCGGGCGGGCCTGATTTATGAACATCTGAAAAATTACGAACTGGCGGCGGTTTATTATCAGCGCACGTTCCAGTGGAATGAAACCACACCGTATCCGGCACGGTTCCGTGCCGCCAAGGTCATGGACCAGAAACTGCGGATGCGGAAAGAAGCGCTGGCGCTTTATAAACTGGCGGTGGAAAAAGAATCGCGCTATGTGGATAATACGGAGTATGCGAATCTGCGAATACAGGCGCTTTCGACGCCCGCTGTGGAAGAAGAAAACATCCCGCCGGCCGAAGAATTTGTCCCATACGAAGAAGCACCGACGACGGATGGCCAGATGGTTCCGTTGGAAGACCAGTCGTCTGAGCAATAAAATTATGTATCAAATGCATTTGACAGGGCCTGTTTCTTTTTTTGAAGCAGGCCTTTTTTATTTATATCAAAAAGCAAATATCAAATGTTAAAAATGAGGAAACCGCCTTCGGCGAATATTTTTTATGATGCCTTTTGAGGTCAAGTTACAGGATTGGATTCAAGCCAAAGGTCTATTTGAAGGAATTGACCGGGTGCTTTTAGCTGTTTCCGGCGGGGCCGATTCAGTGGCGATGGTAGATGCGCTGCACCGACTGCGGCAAGCAGGGCATTTGCAGTGTGAGTTTGTGATTGGGCATGTCAATCACGGCCTGCGCGGTGCTGATTCGGATGCAGACGAAGTCTTTGTGACCGAATTGGCTCGGCAGTTGGGAATTAATGTGGTTGCCGCATCCGTTTCTGTTAATGACTATGCACAACAGAAAAAGCTTTCTATCGAAACTGCCGGACGGACGTTACGGCTAAAAGCATTGGCGGCGATGGCGCAACAGCATCATTGTGATGCAATTGCCACAGCTCATCATAAGGACGATCAGGCTGAAACGATTATTCATCGCCTCATGCGGGGAACGGGATTTCGGGGATTGTGCGGGATCCGGCCGGTATCCGAAGTTTATGGCACCGAGTTCATCCGGCCCATGCTGGGGATGCGCCGCAGTGACATCATTGAATACTGCGATGAAAACAATCTTTCCTGGCGAGAGGATGTCTCCAATAAAAATGTCAACTTTATGCGAAATCGAATTCGCCATTATATATTGCCTGAGTTACAAGCCGAAAGCAATACCATTATTGACCGGTTATCTGCATTGTCCTGCAAAAGCCGGCAGTTTCTGTTATGGACTGAAAAGCACGCCCAATCAATTCTTGCTAAGGGGCGGATGGATGTAACGAAAAAAGAATTTGTTTTGGAAAAAGACGTTATAAAGGACTGCCCGCCGTGGGTGTTTTATGAAGTTCTGCTTGGGGTTTTGACTAAGCTTGGTGTTGGGTTGCGGAATTATAAACAAGAGCATTTTAATGTCATGCGACAGCTTATTGAGCAAAAAAAAGCCAAAGCCGAATTTCCCGGCGGCATTGAAATTGTTGTCAATAAAGCAACGGCACACATTCAACTAAAAAGGCAACCGGTGATTCTGTCGCAGGAATCGGTGATGCTTCAAATCGGGCAGACCGTTGAATTTGGCCCGTGGAAAATTTCCTCCAAAGTGCTGAATCGTGATGAAGTTGATGTTGGACAATTTTTAAAAACGAAGGATACTTTTGTCGAATGGTTCGATGCGGAAAAAATCATCGGCCCCATTGAAATTCGAAATCGTCAGGCCGGCGACCGCTTTTGGCCCATCGGCGCCAAAGGCGAAAAGAAAGTAGGGCGGTTTCTGATGGATGCGCAACTGGAGGCCGATATCCGGCAAAATGCCTTTGTCATTGCTGATGCCGAAAAAATCCTCTGGCTGACGCCGATTCGAATGGCCGAAGCGGTGAAAGTGACGGAAAAGACGACTCGAATCGTCGAGGTACAAGTTGGACGATAATTGGCTTTGATTGCGGCTGTTTTTTTGATTTTTTTTGACAGGATTAACTGGATTTACGGGATATATATTTAACCATGGAGGACACGGAATGACACTGAAAGAGCGGGTTTAACCATGAAGAGCGTGAAGGACTTGAAGGTTTTTTTGCCACCGAGGGCACAGAGTTCGCAGAGGGAATCGTGAGGAGCATTTTCAACGCTCTTATCTGTTCAGAGCCGGTCGGGGTGCTCTCCCGATAAATCGGGATGTGCTTTCCGACCCATTTTAATCAGCCGTCACTTGACGTGACGGACGATTCCGGGGGGATTATTGGCCCACTTCCACGCCGGGTTGCGTAAGGTCAATCATAATGATGTTACCGCGGAGCAATGGGAGCAATGCAGGCAATGTCCGCGCCGAATGAGAAAAATCAGGCATTTGCTGTTGATACTGTCTTAAAATCACCCTCCTAAACCTGTCTTGGCTGTGTAAATCAGACTTAACAGTTTTCTTGAAAATTGTCAATCCTTCACAAATTCATGGCCGGATGAATTTTTGCGTAGAAAATATGGAACGACCGGCCCTGCGCTTGCGATTCGGGCTTCTGTTTGGGGTCATACAGGGTCGTGATAATCGGGTACAAAAAAGCGGTGTTTCTTTCCTATAAATTTCTTGACAATCACCCGGTGTGGTTCTACATTATCGCTTCCGTATGTCTGTCCCAGAACGGGGGCAGTCTGTAGATAAATGAGGTTTTTAAAAGTTACAGGAGATTTTCGATGGCAACAAAAGTTGCAATTAATGGTTTCGGTCGAATCGGCCGTGCAGTCGCTCGCATTTTGATGGAGCGTAAAGATATGGAACTGGTCGCGATTAATGACCTGGCTCCGGCCAAGAGTCTGGCGCATTTGTTCAAATATGACACTGTTTTTGGCCCCTATCAAGGAACCGTCGAAGGCAAGGATGATGCAATCGTCATTGACGGCAAGAGTGTCAAGGTGACTGCGATTCGCAATCCCAAAGAACTGCCGTGGAAAGAGATGAAAATTGACGTTGTGGTTGAATCCACCGGTATTTTCCGCACCAAAGCCTCTGAAAAGGGCGGTTATGAAGACCACATCGTTGCCGGTGCCAAGAAAGTTGTTCTGACCGTTCCGGCCAAGGACGACATCGACGCGACCGTCGTTATGGGTGTGAACGATAACCAGATCACCGCGGCGACCAAGTCTGTTTCCAACGCAAGCTGTACGACCAACTGCCTGGCCCCGCTGGCGAAGGCGCTGCATGAAGCGTTCGGCATTGAAAAAGGCATGATGGTTACCGTTCACGGTTACACCAATGACCAGAACGTCTGCGACCAGATTCACAGCGACCTGCGTCGTGCCCGTGCGGCGGCTCAGAATATTATTCCGACAACCACCGGCGCCGCCAAGGCAGTCGGGCTTGTTCTGCCTGCCCTGAAGGGCAAACTGGACGGTTATGCACTGCGCGTTCCGGTGATTACCGGCAGTTGTGTGGACCTTGTTGCTGATTTGGGCAAGGAAGTGACCAAGGACGACGTTAACGCCGCGATTAAAGCCGCTTCAGAAGGTGCCCTCAAGGGGATTCTGGCCTACTGCGATGAGCCGATCGTCAGCAGTGACGTTATCGGTAATACCAACTCCAGTATCTTTGATTCGCTGTGCACGATGGTACAGGGCAAGACCGTCAAGGTGGTTAGCTGGTATGATAACGAGTGGGGGTATTCAAATCGTACGGTTGATATCATTGCAAAGCTTGCCGCCGTATAGTATGATGAAAGCCCGATACGGGCCCACCCTTAAAGGGTGGTAAGTTTCCGCGAGCAGGATTGTAGCTTATTGATAGGATACAGTGCCGCGCCGAAACGTGAACTTTCAATGGTGATAAGTACAAAAAATCAAAAGCCCGCATTTATTGCGGGTTTTTGTTTGAACAGCAAATAAAAAACAGCTTTTTGACTTCAGAAAGGCTTAAATTATGGCAAAAAAAACGGTTGCGGATATTAATGTAAAAGGCAAAAAGGTTCTGATGCGGTGCGATTTCAATGTGCCGCTGGATGAGAACCAAAATATTACGAATGATAATCGGATTGTCCAGGCACTGCCGACAATCAAACATGTTCTTGCCGGCGGCGGGGCGCTGATTCTGATGAGCCATCTGGGACGACCCAAAGGTGAGCCGGAAGCCAAATACTCGCTGGCCCCGGTCGCCAAACGATTAGGCGAACTGCTGAGCAGGAAAGTGATTTTTGCCGGTGACTGTATTGGTGAAGACGTCAAAAGCAAAGCCGCGGCGCTGAAGCCCGGCGATGTGCTGTTGCTGGAAAACGTTCGTTTCCATAAGGAGGAAACGATTAAAGATAAGGCCGCCAAGGAAGATGCCCAGTTGCGTCAGGCCAAAGATGACTTTGCCAAACAGATTGCGGAGTTGGCGGACGTGTATGTGGATGATGCATTTGGCACCGCTCACCGTGACAATGCGTCGATGTATACCGTGCCCTGCATGATGGAAGGCAAGCCCCGTGTATCCGGTTTCCTGATTGAAAAGGAACTGAAATTCCTCGGCGAGACCGTGGACAACCCCGAAAAGCCGTTTGTGGCAATTTTAGGCGGAGCGAAGGTTTCGGATAAAATTGCGGTCATTGAAAATCTCTTGACCAAAGTGGATACGATTTTAATTGGCGGTGCTATGGCTTACACCTTCTTTAAGGCGCAGGGCAAGCAGGTCGGTAATAGCTTGTGCGAAGATGACTTCGTGGAGAAGGCCAACAGTTTAATGAATCAGGCACATGAGATTGGCTGTGAGCTCGTTCTGCCGATTGATACGGTAGTCGCTACGGCGTTTAAGGCCGACGCTGAACATAAGGTGGTTGAAGGCGATATCGAAACGGGGTGGGAAGGTCTGGATATCGGGCCGAAAACGGCTGAGTTGTTTGCTTCCAAGGTCCAAAGCGCCAAAACGATCGTCTGGAATGGCCCGATGGGCGTGTTTGAAATGGAACCGTTTGCGGTTGGAACCAAGGCGGTTGCCACTGCGGTTGCCGAGGCCACCGACAAGGGGGCCCGCAGTGTGATCGGCGGCGGCGACAGCGCCAGTGCGATTATGCAAATGGGCCTGCAGGACCGGGTCAGCCACATCTCCACCGGCGGCGGGGCGAGTCTGGAATTTCTGGAAGGCAAGAAATTCAAATGCCTGACGATTCTGGACGATAAATAAAAAACAAGGAATCAGTGTTAATCTGTGTCTAAAAAAGAATGATGAACAGACTGCCCAAAGCTGGAACACTGGAAATCGCACCGTCGATTCTCAGTGCGGATTTTGCAAGTCTTGCTTCCGAGATTGCACAAGTGACCGCGCAGGGCATTCAGGTCGTTCACCTGGATGTCATGGACGGGCATTTCGTGCCGAATATTACGATTGGTCCACCGGTTGTTAAATGGATACGTCAATGTACGGATGCGGTGCTGGATACGCATTTAATGATTACCGACCCGGAAAAATATGCTCCGGAGTTTATTAAGGCCGGTTCCGACCACATTACGTTTCATATTGAAACCGTTGATGATCCGGCTGTCTTTATCGATGAATTGCGCAGTCAGGGGGTCACAGTCGGTGTCACGCTGAATCCGGAAACTCCCGTCAAATCGATTGAAGCAGTTGCTCGGCTTTGTGATATGGTGCTGGTGATGACGGTTCATCCCGGATTTGGCGGACAATCTTTTATTGACGAAGCGGCGCAGAAATGCCGACAGGTTCGCCAAATCGTCGGCCCCGGCGTACGTATTGAAGTGGATGGCGGCATTGATGCGACAACGGTTGCGACGGCTAAAAACTATGGTGCCGATACATTTGTGGCGGGCAACGCCATTTTTGGACAAAAAGATAGAGCCGCGGCAATTACGGCAATTCGGCAGGCAATGAAAGGCTGACTTTTTGCAGCAATGACAGCAGTTTACTAAAGAAACATTAAATGGCGAAAAACAATAAATCAAGCTGGAACGGGTTTTCACTGAAACCTCGGAAGGAAATGCCGGGAGGACTGTGGCTGTCCTGTCCGTTCTGCAAGAATATGCTGTACAAAAAAACGGTCGATGAAAATATGGGTATTTGCCCGGAATGTGAGCATCATTTTCGCATTGATGGTGTCACGCGTACCAGTCAGCTTGTGGATGAGGGGTCGTTTGAGGAAATTGGTCCGGATCTGGCCAGCAACGACCCATTAAAGTTTACCTGGGGCGACAAAAACTACAAGGACCGAATCAAAGTCGATCCCGCACAGATGTCCGCCCATGAAGCCATGCTGGCAGGCAAAGCGTTTATTCGCGGTCGCGGCGTGATGCTGGCGGTGATGAATTTCGACTTTCTCGGCGGTTCGATGGGCATGGTCGTCGGCGAAAAGTTTTGTCAGGCGGTGGACCGGGCGATTGAAGAATCGCTGCCGTTTGTGGTGATTTGCTGCTCCGGTGGGGCGCGGATGCATGAAGGGCTGGTGGCGCTTCAGCAGATGGCCAAAACCAGTGCCGCACTGGCCCGATACGACGAGGCTAAGGGGTTGTATATCTCCGTTTTGACCGACCCGACGACCGGCGGTGTGGCTGCCAGTTTTGCCATGCTGGGCGATGTCATTATTGCCGAGCCGAAGGCCTTAATCGGGTTTGCCGGACCGCGTGTGATTCAGCAAACGATTAAAATTGAGCTCCCCGAGGGCTTCCAAACCGCCGAATTCCTGCTGGAGCATGGGTTTGTGGACATGATCGTGCATCGCAAGAAGCTGCGAAGCGAAATCGGCCGGCTCATCGACTATTGCGGCAAATAACCCTTATAGGGTCATAAATGCCGCGAGTAAGATTTTTGAGATTGTATGATGGTATTTCCGCGCATTGTCATATTCTTATACGGAGCGTCCTTAACTTTTTCAAAATCTTCTTTTGTCGATAAGCCAGGGCCGGTATAATCATCCTCAACTGGACAGCAAAGGTGCGTCGATGGCATATTTTCGTGATACAATTGAACAAATGGCGGGATATACGCCCGGCTTTCAGCCGAAAGAGGCCGATGTGGTCAAGCTGAATACCAATGAAAATCCCTACCCTGCCTCCCCCGATGTATTACAGGCAATACAGAATTTAACGGCTGAAAATCTTCGGCGTTATCCGGATCCGATGGCAGGAACCTTCCGAAAAGCGGCTGCAAAGGTGTTGGCTGTTCAGCCGGAAAATATCATCTGTACCAACGGGGGAGACGATTTACTGAATATCTGTGTCCGCGCCTGCTGTGAGCGGGGTCGCCCACTTGCTTACGCGCAGCCGACTTATTCCCTGTATCCGGTGTTGGCACAACTGCACGGTTGTGAAGTGATTGAGATCCAGCGGGATGCGAACGGTTCGCTCGAACAGCTTGCGGAAGTTAATGCGGCATTGACGATTGTATGCAATCCCAATGCCCCCACGTGCCAGTTGCTGCCGATTGATGCACTGGCAACACTGGCGTCGGCGTTGTCCGGCGTGTTATTGATTGACGAAGCCTATGTCGATTTTGCAGAGGATAACGGCATTCGGCTGGTGAATGAATTTGACAATGTGGTGCTTCTTCGGTCCATGAGCAAAGGGTATTCACTGGCCGGAATGCGGTTCGGGTTTGGGATTACGGGCAAACGTTTGATGGAAGGCTTGATGAAGGTTAAGGATTCGTATCCGGTGGATGCGGCGGCGATTGCGGCGGCAACGGCGGCGATTCAGGACCAGGCCTGTTTCAAGGCCAATGTTGAAAAAATCAAAACCGAACGGGCACGTTTAACTGATCAGTTATCAGCGTTGGCTTTTGAAGTACCGAACAGTCAGACCAATTTCATATTAGCCCACTGTGTTAAAAAAGAAGCCAAAGAAGTCTATGAATCTCTGGTGCAGCGAAATATTTTTGTGCGATATTTTGCTTTGCCGGAGTTGGAAGATAAATTACGAATTACCATTGGTACGCCGCAGCAAAATAATCAATTGCTGGACGCGCTGAAAGAAATAATTGGTTAAGGAAGATGGATATGGCAGAACGGACATCAAAAATTGAACGTAAGACGAATGAAACGGATATTGTCGTCGAGCTGAATCTCGATGGACAGGGCCGATACGAAATCAATTCCGGCGTCGGCTTTTTCGACCACATGCTGACACATCTGAGTAAGCACAGCAAAATCGATATGGCGGTTAAAGCCAAAGGCGATCTTGAAATTGATGCCCATCATACAATTGAAGATGTAGGCATTTGTCTGGGTGAGGCGCTCGGTAAAGCATTAGCGGACAAAAAAGGCATTGCCCGTTACGGCCACAGCATTGTGCCAATGGAAGACGCCAAGGCCGAAGTGACAGTAGATTTGTCGGGCCGGCCGTTTCTGGTTTACAAGGTGGCTTTTCCAACGGAGAAAATCGGCGAATTCGATGTCGAATGTGTCGAGGAATTTCTGCGGAGTTTTTCGACGGTCGGCAAATTTAATCTCCATGTGGATGTGCCTTACGGGATAAACAGTCACCACATCGCCGAGGCTATTTACAAGGCTCTGGGGCAGGCGATTGGGATCGCCGTCAAAATCGTCGGCACGGATATTCCCAGCACGAAGGGAGTGTTGTAAAATCGTGGACGGATTGCAGTACGAGTATCGAACGGGGATCGGAACCGATATTCATCAATTGATTGCGGATCGCCCGCTGATGCTGGGCGGCGTGCAGGTGCCGTTTGAGATGGGGCTGTTGGCCCACAGCGACGGTGATGTCGTGCTGCATGCGGTGATGGATGCGGTGCTTGGCGCAACGGGACAGGGCGATATTGGAATGCTGTTTCCCGATACCGACTCGCAGTGGCAGGATGCCGACAGTCGGGACTTGACCTTGCGGGTACGTGAGAAATTCAAAAAGGACCGTTGGGAAGTGGTCAATCTGGATGTGATTATTCACGCCCAGGCGCCCAAGCTCGGGGTCTATAAGGGACAAATGAAACGGGCGATTGCGGGGCTGCTGGATACGGATTTTGCCAATGTCAACATCAAGGCCAAAACCAATGAGGGGCTGGACGCCGTCGGCGAGGGCAAGGCCATCGCCGCAACGGTGTCCGTATTATTAAAAAGAAAAATCAAACGAACGCTGTGATTTTTTTAACCATGAAGGGCATAAAGAACATGAAGAAAAATAATATAAAAAATACCTTCATGATCTTCGTGTACTTCGTAGTGAATTATTTATCTGTGTAAATCAGTGTCAAAAAAAGAGATGAAAAGTTTATGAGTCAGATACGTTTTTATAATACCTATTCAAAGCAAGTTGAACCGTTCGAGCCGCTTCAGGCGGGCAAGGTGAAAATATACAGTTGCGGCCCGACAGTCTATTCGCATCCGCATATCGGCAATTTCCGTTCGTTCCTGATGGCGGACTTGCTGAAGCGTTTCCTCGAATTTAAGGGCTTTACAGTATCGCATGTTATGAACATTACGGATGTTGGTCATTTGCTGGACGATGCCGATGAAGGAGTTGATAAACTCGAAGAGGTGGCGAGAAAAGAAAAAAAGGATCCTCTGGAAATCGCGAAGTTTTATACGGATTCTTTTATGACGGCCAGCAAGATGCTCAATATCAAGCCTGCTGACAGTTATCCGCGAGCGACTGAACATATTCCTGAAATGATAGATATGGTGCAGAGCCTGATTGACAAAGGACACGCCTATGTCGTCGGCAACAATGTCTATTATGATGTGACGACCTTTAAAGATTACGGCCGGTTGTCTGGCAACATGCTGGACGACCTGAACGCCGGGGCGAGGA
The DNA here is from genome assembly GCA_016782835.1 of Phycisphaerae bacterium. GTDB lineage: Bacteria > Planctomycetota > Phycisphaerae > Sedimentisphaerales > Anaerohalosphaeraceae > 4572-13. Next base: position 12,164 of record JADHXS010000010.1, read on the forward strand.
TCGAAGTGAACGCCGAAAAGAAAAACCCGCAGGACTTTGCCCTGTGGAAGCATGACCCCCGACACATCCAGCAGTGGGACAGCCCGTGGGGACGTGGTTTTCCCGGTTGGCATATTGAATGCTCGGCGATGAGTACGAAGTATCTGGGTGAGCAGTTCGATTTCCATACCGGCGGTGAAGACAACATCTTCCCGCATCACGAATGCGAAATTGCCCAGTCCGAAGGCGCTTCCGGTAAAAAGTGGGTCAGGTACTGGATGCATACTCGCTTTTTGATGGTCGATGGTGAAAAAATGTCCAAGTCCAAGGGCAATCTGTATACGATTCAGGAACTGGTTGACAAAGGCTTTAAAAAGAACGCGATTCGCTATGCGTTAATTTCATCGCATTACCGCCAAAACTATAACTTTACATTCGATGGCTTAAAAGCCGCCGAACAGGCGATTGATAAGATTAGCCAATGCGTCTTCCTGCTCCGGCAGGTTACCGCTGAAGGTGATGCGGTTCGAGACGAAGTGCCTGCCTTTATTGAAAAAGCCATCAATGATTTTGGCGAGGCTTTGTCGGATGATTTGAATATTTCCAAGGCATTGGCGGCAGTGTTCGAGCTTGTTAAAGATGCCAATAAGTTGACCGATGCCAATACGGCCGAAGTCAAAGTGATACTCGATGCGATTGAAAGAATCGATTCGGTACTGGGTGTGTTAGAAACGTCTGCCGATGAAATACCGCCGGAGATTATGTCATTGGCCGAAGAGCGCCGAACAGCCAAACTGGCGAAGAACTGGACGCGGGCCGATGAAATCCGCAATGAGCTGACGGCCAAAGGCTTTGTCGTCGAAGACATGCCCGGCCATGACTACCGGATTAAATGCAGGGATGCTTAACGATTTACTTTTTTGTCACTCCCGCGAAGGCGGGAATCCAGACTTGAAATTAAGGGCAAATGATTATATTAGGGATTGATCCGGGATTACAGGTGTGCGGCTATGCGGTGGTCGAAGCTAAGCGGCTGGAAACGAAGCTTCTGGAAGCCGGGGTGTTTCGCACCGACGCCAAGGCGCCGTTAGAGACGCGACTGAACCAGATCGCTGACGATATTGGGCAGATATTGAAAAATCATAAGCCCGAAAGGGTGGCTGTCGAGCAATTGTATGCTCATTATAAGCATCCGCGGACGGCAATCTTGATGGGACATGCTCGTGGCGTCATTTTGCAAAAGGCAGCCGAAAGTGGTGCCGGTGTGAAAAGTTTTGCGGCGACCCGCATTAAAAAATCGCTGACCGGTAACGGTCGGGCCGGCAAACAGCAAATGCAGCGGGCCATTCAAACGATACTGGCGTTACCGGATTTGCCGGAACCGGCCGATGTGGCCGATGCGATTGCTATCGCACTGTGCTGTGCAAGTGAAGGTGACAGGAAATTATGATAGCGCAGATTGAAGGAAAACTTGTTTCGCTGGACCCGGATAAATGCCTTGTGCAGGTCGGGCAGATTTGTTACGAAGTCATGCTCCCCGGCTATGCCGTCAGCGGCTTGTCCGGCAAGATTGGCTCAGACATCGTGTTATGTACCATCGAATATTATGAAGGCACGCCCGGCGGCGGAAATCTGATTCCCCGCATGGTCGGCTTTCTGACACACGGCGAGAAGGAATTTTTCCGGCTTTATACCAGCGTCAAAGGCATGGGTATCAAGAAGGGCCTCAAATCCCTGACCATGCCCATCGCGAGGATTGCCGACAGCATTGAGTCCGGCGACGAAAAAATGCTGACAACACTGCCGGCAATCGGCAAACGGTTTGCGCAACTGATTATCGCCGAGCTAAAGGGCAAACTGGGCGAGTTCGCCTTTTCGGTAACGCCTTCCGGCAAACCCATCGCGGCCTTTGGAACATTCCAGACGGAAGCATTGGAAATCCTGATTGCCTGGGGCGAAAAGCGAAACGAGGCGATGGAGTTGATTGAACTGACCTGTAAAAAACACCCGGATATCAAAACCGCCGAAGAACTCGTCCCCCTGGTCTACCGCCTGAAACAAGGCATCGAAGCCTAAAAAAATGCAAAATGTAAAATGAATAATGTAAAATGGTGGACGGGCCAGAGGCCCGGACTTCAATAATTTTGATTTTTAATATTTAATTTTTGATTTGATGATATGGCTATAGATAGAGTATTAAGTTCGGATTCACGCGGCGACAAAGAAGAGCAGTTCAATACTGCCCTTCGTCCGCAAAGTTTAGGCGAATGCATCGGACAAAAGAACGTCAAGGAAAAGCTGTCCATCGCGATGCAGGCCGCCCACCAGCGCAGCGAGCCGCTGGAGCATATTCTTTTTTATGGCCCGCCGGGGTTGGGTAAAACCACGCTGGCCCATGTCATCGCCAACGAAATGGGCGCCAACATTCGCGTCACCTCCGGCCCGGCCATCACCAAGCAGGGCGACCTGATGGGCCTCTTGTCCAACATCAATACCGGTGACGTGTTGTTCATCGACGAAATCCACCGCCTCAGCGCTCCCGTCGAAGAGTTTATCTACCCGGCGATGGAAGACTTCAAAGTTGATTTCACCGTCGACAGCGGCATGCACGCCAAGACCATCAACTTCCCGCTGAAGCGTTTTACGCTCATCGGAGCCACCACCCGCGCCGGTCTGCTCAGTGCCCCATTGCGGGGACGCTTTGGCATCCTGCATCATTTGGAATTTTATAACGTCGATGAACTGACCGACATTCTCAAACGCTCGGCGGGACTCCTCGAATTAAAAAGCGCCGACGGCACACTGGAAATGGTGGCCTCCCGCTCCCGCGGCACGCCGCGTGTCGCCAACCGCCTCCTCAAGCGCGTGCGCGATTACGCGCAGGTCAAAGGCTCCGGCAAGCTGACCACCGACATCGTCGAGAATGCCCTCAAGATGGAGCAGATTGACCATCTCGGTCTGGACGAACTGGACCGCAGCTTCCTGCGGACTTTGATCAAAGTCTATGACGGCGGCCCGGCCGGTATCGAAGCGATGGCCGCAACGCTCGGTGAAGAACGGGATACGCTGGAGGATGTCGTTGAACCGTATCTGCTGCAGATCGGCTTTGTCCGCCGCACCAAACGCGGCCGCGAAATAACCCCCGCCGCCTGCAAACATCTCGGCCTTAAACTCACCGGTGGAAAAAAGAACAGTGGGGGAGTGACCCTATTTGAAGGTCATGAGGAATAAGTGAATAAGAAGAAGCTCAAAAAATATGTTTTGATAATTGTATGTGTTTATTTGTTTACTTATCTTTTTTTGAGTAGGGCATCCCTTTATTTAAACAGGCAGTATGAGGGTGCTAGTTTCTACTACATTCCAGTCAAAGAAGCAGTTTTTAAAGACTATGAGTCGTTATTTGTTATTCACGTTGTTTTATACCATATTTACTATCCGCTGTATTGGGTTGATCACAATTTGTTTTCAGGACCCCACTGTGCAAAAAGTTTGCCACTGTGGGAATTAAAATAGACAAAACGAAGAAAGAAGAATGGTTAAATTTATTTGAGGAACAGGTAAAAATACGGATTACAGGGACGCTTTTTTTGTTTTTCTGTGATTTCCTGAAACGTTTTTGAGTTTAGCGCGTCTACTGTTTATAATTAGAAAAACTCTGTAAATATACTTCGTGAGTCGATGCGTGGCAGCCACCGAATGAAATGAGGTGGATGGAAGTTAGCAATTCTTAAAAAGGAAAAACCATGACGGACAGAATAATCGGGATTATCGGGGGAAGCGGGCTTGGCGATGCCTTAGCCGCTAAGATTCAGGATGTCAAAGAAGAAAACATCGACACCCCCTTCGGCAAACCCAGTGCTCCCGTCATGGTCGGCAGGCTGGGCAATAACAAGATCGCTTTTCTGGCTCGCCACGGCAAAGGCCACGTTTACAATCCCAGCGTTGTCCCCTACACGGCCAATATTTTCGCCCTCAAAAAGCTGGGCGTCACCACGCTCATCGCCAGTGCCGCCGTCGGCTCACTCCGCGAGGAAATCAACCCCGGGCATTTGGTGCTGGTTGACCAGTTCATCGACAAAACCTTCCGTCGGCAAAACACCTTCTTCGACAAATTGGGTGCTGTCCATGCCGAGTTCGCTCAGCCGTGTTGTCAAAGACTGCGAGCAAAGATTATGACCGCTGCTGAAACGATTTCGACCGTCACCCACGCCGACGGCACCTATGTCTGCATGGAAGGCCCGCAATTCTCATCTCGCGGCGAATCGCTCATGCACCGCCAGTGGGGCGGCGACCTCATCGGCATGACCGCCATGCCGGAGGCCAAACTGGCCCGCGAGGCCCAGATGTGTTACGCCCTCGTTGCACTGGCCAGTGATTACGACTGCTGGCGCGAACATGACACAACAAAAGACAAACAAAGCCTTCTGGCCGAGATTATCGGCAATCTGAATAAAGCGACAGACAACGCCATTGAGCTGATTGAAAAAGTGCTGCAATCCGATGGTGCCCTGTGTGATGAAACCTGCCCCTGCCGCAAAAGCCTCGAACTGGCAGTCTGGACAAATCCAAAAGCGATTGATCCAACCGTTAAATCCGAATTGGCGCCGCTGTTTCATTAGCCAGCCTGTCAGCTAATTTGTCATTCCCGCGTAGGCGCCGAATCCAGCGATAGCATTTTGTAGCTATCTAAAAAACCTTTGCCAAAAAGAGGGGCGAACAGGAAGAATACGATAGTGAATGATTTTTTCTTCCGCAAGCTTTTTGATAAATTCTATTTCTGAAATATTTGCCCAAAAAAATCCACTTGGATAATCATGGAAGCCAAAAAGTGCTTTATCTTCTCTTGTCACAAGAAAATCAAGGGTTGCTTTCAGTTGTCTATTTGCGAAAAATTCCTTTAAATAAGGGATGTCTTTGTCGTGATAAATAGCTCCATCAATGTTGATAAGTATGTTAGTGTATTCGTCCAAAATGCGATGAACAAATGTTGAGTATCTTCGTGTTCTGATTTCTATTGTTCTTTCCATAACAGTTGGTCCCTGTGCGTAGAATCTTGCTCTCTCTATCCATTCTCCTCCTGCTGTATTTGTTCCAGTTGCATCAGGAATTTGCCGAGTTTATTCTGTCCTTCGTCGTATTGTCCCTGTGCGTTTCGGATATGTTTGCCGAGCACCTCCCAATTACTCGTGAAAGCCTCCAGACCCATCGACAGCTTTTGCAGGTTTTTCCGTATCATCGCCGCTTCTTTTTCAATCTGCAATCCGTGCAGTCCCATCACAATCGTCATCAGGTACGCATACAGCAGGTTCGGCGACACCGGAATCACCTTCTTTTCCAATGCGTAATTCAGCAAGTCCATCCGGTCATTGTCATATTTCACAATGGTTTCATAATAAACATTCTCTGCCGGGATGTACATCAGCGCAAAATCCATCGTGCCCTCTGCGGGCAGGATATAGCTTTCAGCAATCTTGTCGATGTGCCGGCAAACATCATTTTGAAATGTTCGCCGCAGTTTAGCTTTTTCGCCATCATCAGCCGCAGCATTCATCTGTTCAAATGCCGGCAGCGGAAACTTCGCATCCACCGATACCGAAAAGTCCGGCAGCTTGATCAATGCGTCAACAATTTTTCCATTTGCAAAACCATGTTGCAAAACAAAACTGTCGCCCGGCAGTATTTGTTTCAGCAGGGCGGCTAACGAATATTCACCCATCTGCCCCCGCAGTTTCGGAGCTTTTAAGATATTTTGTAAACTGCGCACATCGGCGCCAAGTTGAAGCATCCGCTCACTGTCACTTTTGAGCTTGCCGATCTGCTCCTTCAGTTCACCAAAGGTCTTCTGACTGGTTGTCAAAAACGAACTAATGTTTTCCTGTCCGGTTCTTAGGTTTTTTTCCAGCATCTGACTCAGGCTTTCCTGATTCTTGCGCAGCCCGTCCAGATTTTCCTGCACGGTTTTAATGACGGCGTTTTGCTGGGCCGCCTCCCGCCGCGATGCACTCAATGACAGCATCATCACCGCAACCAGAATCAGTAAACCCAGCAACAGCAGGATGATAATTGTAATCAGGATATTTAATATCATGCTATTCCTCTCAAAACAGGACCTATTATAAGCCGATTGCTAAGACGAATCAACAAAAGTATAACCCATTATTTTGTAAACCTTTAACAAAAAATCAGAGTCCCCCCAAAAGAGGACATTTCAGGTTTTTTCGCTATATTTATAAAAAGAACTTAACAAATCTTTGTCGCGTACGTAAAATAGGCTTGATGGAACGAATAACCTGAACTGTTTTTCGGAAGGGAGAAAACGAACATGGTTACAGGTACAGAAAATAACAAGGGCCCGCCTTGATAATCATATCTCAATATTCATCAATGTATTTCTGTGAAAAATAACGGATTTTATTAAAGATGGGAGGTTTTTATGAAAGCTCTAATTTGGACAACATTAGCGGCATTTTTGATTATAGGTGTCGTGGGTTGTGCATGTCCCGGTCCGGCCCCGAAGCCCGCACCGGCACCGAAAGCCGCCTGTGGAGCCTATTCAGTATCGCAGGATTATATGCTTTCCGGAGCGGTTCGTCTTGAAAAAGTCATGCCGGCATCGGTTCAACTTAACGCACCGTTCGAGTACACCATCAATCTGACAAACCTGACCGATATGATGCTCACCGACATTGAGGTCAAAGAGCGGATTCCCACTACGTTAAAAGATCTCAGTTCTGCACCCGCAGGAAAACTGGAAGGCGGTATTGTCACGTGGAAGATGGATTCTCTCGGTCCTAAAGCGACCGACAAGATCGTTGTTCAGGCAACTGCAACCGAAGCCGGATGTCTGCAAACCTGTGCGGATGTAACATACGTCATCTTGGCTTGCGCGAATACACAGGTAGTACAGCCTGCGCTGACAATCAGCAAATCAGCACCTGATAAAGTAACCATTTGTGACGCCATTCCGCTGAAATTTGTCGTGACCAACAAAGGCACCGGGACCGCAACCAACGTCAAGATCATGGATACCCTTCCTGACGGTCTGATGACACAGGACGGCAAGAAGTCCATCGAAATTGCTCTCGGGAGTCTGGCGACCGGGCAATCCGCAACGCGTACGGTTGTGACCAAAGCGGCCAAAACCGGAACCTTCAAGAATCAGGCCTCTGCCGTCGCAGATGGCAACCTGAAGGCTCAATCGGAAGTAACAACCACCGTTGTGACCCAACCCGTTCTGGCCATCCAAAAGACCGGTTCCAAGAAGGAATATCTGGGCCGGTCCATCAAGTATGACATCACCGTGACCAACAAAGGTGATGCGGTGGCGGCCGATACGGTCATTACCGATACGATTCCCGCAGGCGTTGGAAACATTCAGGCCACTGCCGGCGGCGTACTGGCTGAAAATCGCGTAACATGGAAAGTGGGTAATCTGGCTCCGAAAGCCAGCAAGACGGTTAGTGTTTCCTATATGCCTGCCGGAGAAGGCACACTCAGCAATACCGCAAGAGCCACAGCCGTTTGTGCCGATGCTGTCAGTGCTTCAGCCCAGACGGAAATCAATGCGATTTCGGCAATTTTGCTGGAAGTTGTTGACGTAACAGATCCGATCGAAGTTGGCAACAATGTAACCTATGTCATCACCGTCACCAACCAGGGGTCGGCGACCGGTACGGGTATTTTGATTAAGGCCATGTTGGAAGATACCATGTCCTATGTCAGTTCCTCCGGAGCTACCGCTGGGGCTATCGATGGCAGCACGATTACCTTTGCGAAACTGCCGAGTCTGGCTCCGAAGGCCAAGGCAACCTGGAAGGTTGTTGTCAAGGCCGCCAAGGCCGGCGATGTCCGCTTCAGAGTTACCATGAACAGCGACCAACTCGGTCGTGACGTCGAAGAAACCGAAGCCACCAACTTCTATGAATAGTCTGTAGGTTAATTTTAAGGCTGCAAGCGTTTAGCGTTTGCAGCCTTTCTTTTTTGTCTTTTTTTTGAAAGGCATATGAAATGAAAAAGAGATGGATATTTATATTAGTGCTTGTGTTGAGCCTTAATGTCTTTGCTGCTGATGCGGAAGAACAAATGGCCCAACCCCAATCTGTTGGTGGAATGGTTGAGAGTGCAAAAGCCTATTTGGCTGAAAACGGGATTAGTTTTCTATTAAATCTTCTTGCCGCGGCGGCGATTTTCTTCATTGGCCGCTGGGTAGCCCAATTGGTCACAAGCCTTGTGTTCAAGGCAATGGACAAAGCCAAAATAGACCATACGCTGGGCAAATTTGTGAAGAATTTAGTTTACACAATTCTTCTGGTTTTCGTCGTGATTGCGGCGTTGGCCAGATTAGGTGTGCAAACCGGCTCGTTCATTGCCATTATTGGTGCGGCCGGTTTGGCGGTTGGTTTGGCATTGGGCGGTACGTTGTCCAATTTTGCTTCGGGCGTTCTCTTAATCATCTTCAAACCCATCCGGGTAGGTGATTTCGTTGAGGCCGGCGGCGCGACAGGCGCGGTGAAGGAAATTCAGATTTTCAACACCATTTTAAACACGCCGGACAACAAAAGAGTAATTGTCCCCAATTCACAGGTGACCGGCGGCAATATCATCAACTACAGTGTCAACGGCACCCGCCGGGTCGATTTGGTGATGGGTGTCTCCTATCAGGACGACCTCAAAAAGGCTCGTCAGGTCATGGAAGGCGTTCTCAAGGCTGATTCCCGCATTCTCGCCGAACCGGCCTATACCGTCGCGGTTTCGGAACTGGGTGACAGCAGTGTCAACTTCGTGGTCCGCCCCTGGGTCAAAGTCGAAGATTATTGGGGTGTTTATTTTGACACGACCGAGAAAATCAAAGTGGCATTGGAAGCAAGCGGTCTGTCAATCCCGTTCCCGCAGCACGATGTGCATATGATACAGAGCTAAGCGGTTGCATAACCATGTGTTACAAAAAGGGTCCGGCGAGAATGCCGGACCTTTCTTTGTTAGCTAAGGATTGTCTTCTTACAGCATCAAATCCTTTACGTCTCCGCCTTTGGCCTTGATTGCGTCCACATAAACCCCAAAACGTTCTTTCAAAGGCGCAATGCTCTCGGTGAGTTTTTTGATTTTTGTCGTCAGCGTTGTAGCTTCTTCGCCCAGCTTTTCCGTCATGGGAATCGCTTTCAGCTTATCCATCAGCGGCTTCAGGGTGGCTTGTTTTTCAGCGATAGCGTCCTTATACTTCATCGCGATCTTCGTCAGGCTTTCGACATCCATCTTGGCTGCCTCGGCTTTCAGGTCGCTGACGGTCTTGGCCATGTCGATATCCATCGACAACGATTCCTTGACAGTCTCAGCCACTTCTTTGGCGGTTGCCATTGCATCCTTGCCCGCTTCTTGGGTGGTTTCCGCTGCCTTCTCGACCGCTTCCGTTGTGGTCTCCTTCATGCTGTCCATCATGCCTGTTGCTTCCTCTTGGGCATCCGGTTCGGCGGCCGGTTTCACCGGTTCTTCCTTTTTGCTGCACCCGGCCATGATACAAAGACTTGCGATTAACAGAACTGTAACCATCCATCGAGTTTTCATAATGACCTCCCTAAATTAAATAGTGTACTATTTAAATTCCTGAATGAGTTCAATTCTACCCGCCAAACAAGCACCCGTTCAATGAAAAAGTGCAAAAAGAAGATTTTCAGGATGCTTTCGGCAATCAGCTCAGGTTAAAGATGGATTGATCAATAACCTCACCGCAGTACAGGCATGCCGCATGCCGTGCCGAAACAGTCCGTTGGCATTTGGGGCATTGGGTAGCTTTTCGCTGGTTTTTGTTGTCCTGAACGTCGTCCCGTATATCGACCTCGAGTATTTTCTGATAAAGCTCCTGCTCCGTCAGGCCGGTTCTTTCCGCCAGCAGTTCCCACAAGGATTCGCAGATCATCATAGTCTTGGCCAGATTGGCTTCGAGGATTTTTACCTGTCGCTCGGCACGCTGGGCGGTATGTTTGGCGCTGTAGGATTCATTGATGGCCCCAACGGACTCATTGGGGATGGTTCTGTTTTGTGTCACTTGGCCATCGACAACAGTCCCAACGATAGCAGGTAACAAAGAAAATAGCGGATTCATTTTTACTCCTTTTTAAAACAACAGTCATGGAATGCTTATCATAGGCATTTTCAGCGATTTTTCCAGAAAAATCTGTTTGCCCCGTTGTAATTATCATCCACTGTGATTATAAGTGGGTAAGCATGGATGCCGCTTAAATGGAATGGAGAACATGACCGCGATTATCCGCAAACCCGATACACTCGACAAACTGAAGATTCTCAGTGCTGACGCCCAGTACGACCTGGCCTGCGCCTGCGGTTCGACCAAAGACGAACACCGCCATCGCGGCGCCGACGGCAAATGGATTTACCCCGTGACATTAGCCAACGGCGGCCGGGCGAGCATTTTCAAAATCCTGCTGTCCAATGTCTGCTCCAACGACTGTAAATACTGCCCGCTGCGTCAGGATATGAATATTCGCCGGTGTACCCTGCAAACCGAAGAAACAGTCCGGCTGTTTCTCGACTATTACAACCGGAAAAAGGTCTTCGGCATTTTCATCTCCTCAGGCGTCATCGGTACCCCCGACAACACCGCCGAGCGTATCAACGCCATCGCCCGCGTCCTGCGCTATCGCCATCGCTTCAAGGGCTATATTCACCTGAAAGTCATTCCCGGCTCCAGCACCGCCGCCATCGAGGAAGCGGTTTCGCTGGCCTCGTCCGTCTCGTTGAATATTGAAACGCCGGGTGCGGACAATCTTGCGAAACTGTCGAATAAGAAAGACTATCTTGCCGACATCATTGAGCCGATGAAACGCATCAGCCAAATGACCGCCAGGGGAAATCGTTACGAAAGAGTCCACCAAACCACCCAGTTCATCGTCGGCGCCGCCGAAGAAGACGACCGGCAGATTATTCGCTACATGGGCGGCCTGTACGACCGCCTGCACCTGAACCGCATTTACTTCAGCGCCTACCAGCAGGGCCTGGGGGCGGCCGACCTGCCCGCCGAACAGACACTCCAGAATCCGAAAGAAATCCTGACGCGCGAACACCGCCTCTATCAAGTCGATTTCCTCATGCGTAAATACGGCTTCAAAGACAGCGAGATTCTGTTTGACGAAAAGGGCAGACTGTCCCTCGACAAAGACCCCAAAGAGATTTGGGCCGACAACCACCCCGAACGCTTTCCCATCGACATCAACCGCGCCGATAAATTCCAACTGCTCCGTGTCCCCGGCCTGGGACTGGTCTCCGTCAACCGTATCCTCAAACAGCGTCAATTCGCAAAAATCCGCCGAATCCAAGACATCGCAAAACCCAACAAACGCCTCAACAAAGCAACCCAATACCTGAAATTTTAAATGGGAAAAGCGCCCGTCTCGCCCCCAATAAAAACGCAACGGCGCAAGCCCTGCGAATAAAACGCCAAAATTCCATAATCCCGTAGGGACGACAGTTTATTAGCCGGGCGGCGTAAGCCCCCGGAACAAGATGTTCATTCCCTACCCCCCGAAGCCCCAACGGGGCGAAAGACACTTCTTACACAAAATGTACAGATGACACTCGTAAAATAAAAGCGCGAGGACGTAAGTCCTCCGATAAAACGCTAACGTATTCGCAAACCTTCCGGTTTCAGTGGATCAGAGGAGGGTGTGATTTATGAACAAATTGTTGCTGATCTTCGTAAATCCTTTTGAATACAGTATTTTGAGAGACTCAGATGCATGATTTTATCAAAACAATCGGGTTGAATTTCTGGCAGGTACTGTCGGAGATGTCGCCGTACCTTTTGTTCGGCTTTGCCGTAGCAGGTCTGCTGAGTGTGTTTATCAACGCCCAGATTGTCGAAAAGCACCTGGGCGGGGCGGGCTTTTGGCCGGTGTTCAAGGCGTCGCTGTTCGGCGTGCCGCTGCCGTTGTGTTCGTGCGGTGTGATTCCGGTGTCCATGTCCCTGCATAAACACGGCGCCAGTAAAGGCGCGACGATCTCATTTCTCTTATCCACACCCCAGACGGGCGTGGACAGTATTCTGGTTACGTACGGCCTGATGGGGCCAATCTTCGCGGTCTTCCGTCCGGTCGCTGCCTTCATCACCGGCCTTCTCGGCGGCAGCGTTGTCAATCTGTTTGAAAAACATAATACACACACGCCGCAGGAGAAAAAAGAATCCTGCACCGATGACTGCTGTGCCAATCACCCCAAACAAAACCGCTTGCTCCGTGCGGCCAAACACGGCTTCATCACACTGCCCGCCGACATCGGCAGGGCGATGTTTGTCGGACTTGTGATTGCGGCGTTGATTTCGGCCCTCATACCGGAAGACTTTTTTGCCGAGACTCTTGCCGTCAGCGGCGGCGGCATTCTTGCCATGCTGGTCATGATGGTGCTCGGCATTCCTGTGTATGTCTGTGCAACGGCATCAGTACCCATAGCCGCAGCGCTGATTGCCAAAGGTCTCAATCCCGGCGCCGCAATGGTCTTTCTCATGACCGGCCCGGCTACCAACGCCGCGACACTGGTCACACTCACTTCCCAGCTCGGAAAACGGTCGGCCCTGATTTTCCTGCTGACAGTCATGGTCAGTTCGCTGGTTTGCGGCATCATTCTGGACGCGATTTTCCGCGGCGATATTTCCCAAATCACCCATGCCCACGGCTTTATGTTGCCCGGCTGGTTCAAAAGCACGTGTGCGGTCATACTGTTGGCAGTGCTGGGTTACGGCATATTCGCCAAAAAACCAAAGGCCGAAAATAATTAGACGCGACATAATAAGCCGCTGAACGCCCTAAAAGAATTTCAGTTGTCAAGTCTTACGGTGACCGGTACAATACACCCTGAACGGTATCGAGGATTCGTCACGGAAGGGTCATTATGAACCAAAACACAGGTCGCCGTCTTCTAACACAGCAGGAAATTGACAGCCTCGTCCAAAACGGCTGCACCGCCGCCGACTGGAAGCAGATTCAAGTCACCGAACCGTTTTACTCGGGTCGCATTATCAAAACACATTTCTCCGGAAAAATCTCGCTTGGATTACTCAGCGGCGTGGTTCGACGGACTCCCGGGGTGGAAATCCCCTGCGGTATCTATCATGCGTCGCTTCACAATTGCCGTGTCGGATTCAATACCCTGATTCGCAATGTTTCCGACATCATCGCCAACATGGACATTGAAGACCATGTTGTGATTAACGATGTCCGGTCAATTACGACCCACGGCACAACAACCTTCGGCAGCGGAACGGGCGTGGCGGTTGTCAATGAAAACGGCGGCAGGGCATTTCCCATTTACGAAGGGCTCAGTGCTCAGGTGGCCTATTTACTTTCGATGTATCGACATCAACCCCGCTTATTAAATAAGTTGCAGGAGATGATCTTTGAGCATGTTCGCCGGAGCCAATCCGATTGCGGATTCATCGGTACCGGCGCCAACATTCAGCATTGTGGTGTTTTAAAAAATGTCAAAATTGGCCCCGCTGCAATTTTGGAGGGTGTTAGCAGGCTCGAAAACGGCACGGTAGTCAGTTGTCCGGAAGATCCCACGCGCGTGGGTGTCAATGTGATTGCCAAAGATTTTATTTTCGCCGAAGGCTCAGACATTTCCGATGCCGGCATGTTGACTCGCTGTTTTGCCGGACAGGGTGTTCGACTTGGAAAAGGGTTTTCGGCGGTCGATTCGGTGTTCTTTGCTAATAGTCATTTTGAGCAGGGCGAGGCGTGTTCGGTTTTTGCCGGGCCGTTTACCGTCAGTCATCATAAATCTACATTGCTGATTGCCGGTCTGTATAGTTTTTACAATGCCGGCAGCGGCACGAATCAATCTAACCACATGTACAAGCTCGGTCCTGTCTATCAGGGCATTTTCGAACGCGGCTGCAAGACCGGGTCGGAGTCTTATCTCCTTTGGCCCGCACGCATCGGCGCCTTTACCACGGTCATCGGCAAACACAGCAAAAAGATGGATTTGTCTGACCTGCCGTTTTCGTGTCTCGTCCAGCGTCATGAAAAGTCGCAAATTTTCCCCGGCCTGAATTTAACGAATATCGGGTTGGTGCGGAATGAGAAGAAATGGCTTGCACGTGATGTGCGAAAAGCCCCGGACATTCTCGATTTTGTGAACCCCGCGATTTTAACACCCTATACAGCCCAAAAAATGGTAGCCGGGATTAAGTTACTCAGCGAACTGATGCAAAAACACCCCGGTTCTGACAGCGTTCTCTATTCCGGCATTCATATTCCCGCGCCCGGCTGGGCGGTGGAGTTATACCAGTTGGCACTGGATAAATTTTACGGCCAGGTGCTGGCTTGTCGGATACAGGCACTGTTCGATTCCAAGCAGCAGCATTTTGCGACCGAAACGCCGACCGACCGATTCTCGTCATTAAAGCAGTATCTCCGGCGCAAGGTGGATTTGGGCCTTTCGCGATGGGTCGATGTGGCCGGGTTGTTAACGCCCGCCGATGCGCTGAGCCTGTTACTGGAAGACATCCAGGCATCTCGGCTGGATAGTCTCGACGAAATCCAAACGCGGTTTGAGGCGTTGCATACCAATTACGCCGAGTACGAATGGGCATGGGTGCTGAATCAACTCGAAGCCATCCAGGGCAAATCGCTGCTCGAATGGTCAAAAGCGGATTTCAAAACGATTCTTGAAAAAGGCGCCCGCGCCGACGAAAAACTGACCGTACTGGTGATTGAAGATGCAGCCAAAGAATTTGTATTCGGCTCACAGATTGGCTACGGCATCGACGGTCCCGCCGAAGCGGCAGCGGACGATTTTGAAAAGGTCTGCGGAACCCTGCAAAACAATCCAACCGTCAAAATGCTGACCGAATCACTGGAAGCGAAAAAAGCACAACTTGCAGAAATCGTCGAGAAGTTTTTCGCATAAAGACAAATTACGAATGCTGCTTTGTGCATAAGAGCTTCGACCTTTTAAAATCTACTTCATTTTTGTTGACAATCGCCCCAAAAAGGTGATATGATATCGTCTTTAATGCCTTAATTGATGGAGAGTTAGTGGATTGTGAGCCAGCCGGATTCTTATAATGCAGGATTGGACAAGGCCCGGGCCTTTTTCGAACGTGCCGAAGAAGTTGCTTCGACGGACAATTTCGATTATGCCATCGACCTGTATCTGGAAGGGCTTCGACTGTTCCCGGATGCCCTTGAGGACGGCCATGCGCCGCTGCGCCGATTGGCCTTGATGCGTCAGGGCAAAGGCGGGAAAAAGCCGTCAATGATGGAAAAAATGAAGCATATGAGGGGCAAAACGCCTCTCGAGGAAATGCTCAATGCCGAATTCCTGCTCGCCAAAGACTCCGACCATCTGCCATACGCCGAGGACATGCTCAAGGCCGCCGTGGCGGGGGGATATTTACGAACTGCCGAATGGCTGGCATTGCTGATTTTTGACGCCAACCACTCCAGCGACAAGCCCAGCTTTGCAACCTATATCATGCTCAAAGACGCTTATATAAAGATGCAGATGTTTACCAAGGCAGTGGCGGCCTGTCAGCATGCCATTGAGATAAAGCCCGATGACAGCGTCCTTCGAGACGAATTACGGGACCTGTGTGCCAGTATGACGATGGAGAAGGGCAGGTACGGGAAAACGGACGATTTCCGAGACTCCATCCAGGACAGGGATTCGCAGGAAATGCTTCAGCATCAGGACAGCATCATCAAAACCGTGGATTATAAAAAACAGGCTATTCAGCAGGCTCGCAAAAAAATCCAGGACGGCTACGCCACCACTACCAATATTCTTGAACTGGCCGATGCACTTTTTGCACTGGAATCCAATGAATCTGAGGCCGAAGCGATGACCCTGTTGCAAAATGCCCATGAAAAAAGCAAAGATTTTACGTTTTTAAAACGGGTGGGCGAGTTTCGTATCAAAAAGCTCAAAAACCAGATTCGTCAGATTGGCGGACAGCTTCGTCAAAATCCGGACGATACGGTTCTTCAAAAGCAGATCCAGCAGGTTCAACACCAATTGGATGAAGTTGAACTGGAGCATTTCAAAAAATGCCAGCAGAATTATCCGACAGACCTGCGATTGAAGTTTGAATACGGTCGGTGTTTGCTCAAGGCACAGCAGTTTGATGCGGCGATCCCGATCTTTCAGGAGTCCCAGAAAGACCCCCGTTTGAAGCTTGCATCAATGGACAAAATCGGTTTATGTTTCCTTTTAAAGGGCTGGATGGAGGATGCAATTGATATTTTTCGGGCCGCACTGGAACACTGCGTCAACAAGGAAGGAACAATCGCAAAAGACATAAGATACAATCTGGCAAGGGCTTACGAGTCGAGCGGTGAAAATGTCAAGGCCCTGGAGATTTACCGAAAACTGGCCCAGACCGATTTTAGTTATAAAGATGTCGGTCAGCGTATTGACAATTTACGAAAAGATGGTAAAAGATAGAGCTTTTCTATTCGTCAAAACAAGAAACGGACCTCTCAGTTGTAGATTAATATAGTCGAGAAATTTAGGAGTCAAAAGTGGCACATTCTTTATCAGCCAAAAAGAGAATACGGCAGAATGCCAAAAAACGTGTGATTAATCGTGCACGAAAAAGCATGGTGAAAACTCAGATTAAACATTTTGAAGCGGCTCTCAGCGCCGGCGAACTGGAAAAAGCTCAGGAGCAGTATCGGCTGCTCGCCAGGAAGCTGGACAAAGTCGCTTCCACCAGTACGATGCACAAAAACACCGCGTCACGGATGAAGTCACGGATGGCACGTCGTTTCAATGCAATGAAGGCTAAGGCGGCCGGATGATCGGTTTGAGGACCGTCTTTTCTTTTCAGAATCAAAGGCGTCTCGTCGATAATAGACTATCGACAGGACGCCTTTTCTTATGGATGTTGGGAACGCGGGCGTCCCGCCCGCTTAAAAGGAACGCAGACTTCCAGCCTGCGCAAAAGCGGTGTGGCGTGAGCTGTCTGATTGTCATCCCGGCCTCCGAGCCGGGATCCAGAATAAAAACAGTTTCGGCCAGGGGCCGAGTCCTTATTTTTGCTATTTAATGTTTGATCTTTGATTTTGCTATGGAACGACTCAAGAAACAAATTCTGACAACATTGACCCGGCGGGATTACACGCCACTTTCGACCAAAAAGCTGGCTCAGTCCATCGGTGTTTCATCACAGGAGTACCCTCAATTCCAAGCTGCTCTTGAACAACTGCGTCAAAACCAGCAGGTGGTAGTGGATGCAAGGAAAAACATCAATCTTCCCACAATGGGCCATCGTGTCATTGGCACATTTCGTGCCAACGCACGCGGATTTGGCTTTGTGATTCCGCTAGCGCCGAATGCCTACGGGGATTTATATGTGTCGCCCGAAGATACCGCAGGCGCGATGAACAATGACACTGTCGTGGCCCGCGCGGTCAAAAAAGGCCATCGCGACGGGCAGATGCGGTATTCCGGGATTATTATCGATATCATCGAACGCGGCAGTGAACGTTTTGTCGGAACGCTGGTTCGTAACAAAGGGCTGTGGATGGTTCAGCCGGAAGGCAAAGGGTTTTTCCCGTCAATTTTGGTCGATGATGCGCCAAGCAGCGGAGCAAAAGAAAACGATAAAGTGGTGTTGGAGATTGTCAGCTTTCCCACCGAACACATGCCCGGCCGCGGGGCGATTGTCGAAGTGCTCGGGCGGGCCGGTCAATATGATGCGGAAATTCGCTCCATCATCGCCCGTTATGGACTGCCGGCCGAATTTGATACGGCTTGTCGTGACCAGGCTCGGTTAGCGGCCGAAAATTTCAAACCGGACCCGTCACGACATCGAAGCGATATAACCGATAAGGTCATTGTCACGATTGACCCGCCGGATGCGCGGGATTTCGACGATGCGATTAGCCTCAAAAAAGACAAATCCGGCAACTGGCAGTTGGGCGTACATATTGCCGATGTCAGCCATTTCATCCCGCAGGAGTCTGCGCTGGATAAAGAGGCTCGTCTTCGCGGCAACAGCGTTTACTTGCCCCGGAAAGTCATCCCCATGCTGCCGGAGGTATTGAGCAACGGGATTTGTTCGCTTCAGCCCGGTCAGAAGCGTTTCGCCAAAAGTGCCCTTATTACTTATGATGCCGAAGGAAATGTATTGGGTGCCGAGTTTGACAACAGCATCATCTGTTCCAGAAAACGATTGACCTATCTGGAAGTCGATGCGATTTTAAAGGGCAAAGCCAAAGACTATCCCGGCGAAGTTGTCGCACTGCTCAAAGACATGGAGCAACTGGCGCGGACGATTGAAAAACGCCGCGAAAAAAACGGCATGTTGCATCTGGACCTGCCTGAAACAGAACTGGTCTATGACGAAAAAGGCCGCGTCATCGATGCTCACCCGGCTGATGACAGCTATCCCCATACGATGATTGAGATGTTCATGGTCGAAGCGAATGAAGCCGTGGCGGGTCTGTTGGATCGGTTCGGCGTCCCGTTCATGCGGCGAATTCATCCGGATCCCGATGCAATTACCTCTAAAAATCTCGGCCGCTTTGTCAAAATCTGCGGTCTGAAAGTCCCTCGGCATCTGAACCGCAATGCCATTCAGGATTTGCTTGCGGCGGTGAAAAATACACCACTCTCATACGCCCTCAATATGCACGTCCTTCGCAGTATGCAGAAGGCCGAGTATTCGCCGCTGCACATCGGGCACTTTGCACTGGCTTCGACCCATTACTGCCATTTCACCAGTCCCATCCGCCGCTATGCGGATTTGCTGGTGCATCGCCTCATCGATTGTTATGTCCACGGCAAACTTACCAAGATTGGCCTCGACGAAGTCCTCTCCGAAGGCGAACTCATCGAAATCGGCAAACACATCACCTTTACCGAACTGCAGGCCGCCGATGCCGAAAAAGAACTTAAAACCGTACTCATTTTACAGATGCTCTCCGAACGCATCGGCCAGGACATGGACGTGGTTGTCTCCGGCCTGACCAATTTCGGCATCTTTGTCCAGTGTATGAAGTTCGGCATCGAGGGGCTAATCGAGCCGGGCGATTTGGGACTGGATGAATGGAAATTCGACGAACGCGCCCAAGCCGTCGTTGGTAAATGGTCCGGCGAAAGCGTCCATCTCGGCCAACTCATGAAAGTTCGCATTGCCGCCGTCAATGTCGCTGCCCGCCAACTGTTCCTGGCCCCCGCAGAACCCCTCGTCAAAGAACGCCCAACCATCAACCGCCGAAAATTCAAACGCAAACACCACACGCACAAAAAAAGCCGACGTTAATACACCCCTAAAAAATATCTGCATTTCCGGAGGTGTGCCCGATAAAATCATGCTTGGTGAGGATGTGTCCGCCTTCTTTGATAAAACAGATCTTTTTGAGTCCTGCGCGGTTCCCCATCCGGCCCGATTGTGGTATGATGAAGGCAGAAGAAGATGATGAAAAGCCGGATGATTCCGGTGAATCTATATGAGAAGGGTGAAAATGAGTCTCTGGATGGAGACAATCGGTATCCTGGCTGTCGCCGCCTGCGGTCTTTGGGCGGGGGCATGGGCTTCGAAACATTCTTCCGCCGCACGTATCACAGCGATGGCGATTTCACTTGTCATTGTTGGGATTATTTTGCTATCCCGACTCAGCATTTTATGGCAGGTTCTCCCCACCCTGTGCCCGATTGCGGCCGGTCGTTTGCGGTTCGTACTGCTTGCTTTTGCAGTCACCGTCGGACTGACCTCGCCGCTGACCCAACTGCGAAACATGCTTTCCCGATTTGTAACCTGCCTGGTTATGAGCTTTATCATTGCAGTATTGATAACCCTGCCATTCATGGGCCCGGCTCTGGTCCAGCAGGACCTTTCCAGCACGCCAACCCGAATGGACATCGACGGTGTCTGCCGCCAGAGTCTGTCATTTACCTGCGGTCCGGCTGCGGCGGTAACGGCACTGAAACACTTCGGTATGAACGCCACCGAAGGGCAGCTTGCGGTCGCCGCCCGTACGTCGCCGGTTATCGGCACCTCGCCGTGGGAGCTTTATCGGGCCATCAAAGCCAATTACGCCTCGCAGGGGCTGCGATGCAGATTTAGTTATCTGGATTCGCTGGACGCAATCCCGGATGACAGTATTGCACTGGTGGTGATTAAGAATGCGCTTCTGACCGACCACTGCGTGGCGGTAATGACCTATAATGAACGGACAGTTACAATTGCCGACCCCGTGGAAGGATTGGTCCGTATCCCGCGGGTACAATTCACCCGGCAATGGCGTCACTGCGGTATCATCCTCCAGCGACCGCTGTAGTAAAGGTAATCCCGAAGGGATGGCAGTATCGTAGCCGGGGGTGTAAACCTCCGGAAAAGAGGGTTTCTCTCCTCCTTCAGGCCCCGAAGGGGCGACAGAACAAAAGCTTTTCGACAGTCTTTGATTTTTGAATTACTTACGAATTGGCAACTGCCAATTCGTAGGTATCACCCGTAATCGCCGCTTCTTCGTCCGTCGGAATGACATACACTTTGACGCGGCTGGTGTCGGTGCTGATGAGCCGCTCGTCGGATGATTTGGCGTTGTTGCGTGCCGCGTCGATTTCGATACCGATTTGCGACTGCTCCCCGCAAACATCTGCCCGCAGGCTTGCATTATTTTCGCCGATGCCGCCGGTAAAGACAATCGCATTCAGTTTGCCCAGCACGGCGGTATAGGCACCGATGTATTTTTTGATACGGTAGCCGAAAATATCTACTGCCAGTTTGGCCCGTTCGTTGCCTTGTTCGACCAGTTCGTTCAGATTCCGCATATCGTTGGAAATGCCGGAAATCCCTAACAGTCCGCTTTGCTTGTTGCACATATCATTCAACTGGTCGATGGTGTAACCCTTGTCGGCTAATTGGAACAGGATGGCCGGGTCGATGTCGCCGCAGCGGGTGCCCATGACCAATCCTTCCAGCGGGGTCAGACCCATCGAGGTATCGACGCTGTTGCCTTCCTTGACCGCTGTCATCGAGCAGCCGTTGCCCAGATGGCAGGTGATGATGTTGGCGCCGGTTTTATCGACGCCCATCAGTTTGGCGCATCGGCGGGCCACATACCGGTGGCTGGTGCCGTGGAAGCCGTACCGGCGGATGCGGTACTTTTCATAAATCTCGTACGGCAGGGCGTATAGGTAGGCCGTTTGCGGGATGGTCGTGTGAAATGCCGTGTCAAAACAGGCGACCTGCACCGCGTTGGGCAATAAATGC
>JADHXS010000097.1 GCA_016782835.1 Phycisphaerae bacterium
GTCAGTTTTATGTGCCGGTCGGATTTGCGCACGGTTTTTGTGTGCTTAGCGATACAGCGTTGTTTTCGTATAGATGTACGGATTTTTACAATCCACAAACAGAAGGGGGCATCATTTGGAATGACCCGGACTTAGGCATTGACTGGCGAATTCAGGAACCGATTCTATCATCAAAAGACCTGGCAAATCCTCGGTTGAAAGATATTTCCCAAGAGACACTCCCTGTTTACGGAGGAACACCATAAATGGCGTTTGGTACAGTGACGATATTAGGCGGCCGGGGAATGCTGGCAGGCGACTTGCGACAGGTTGCCGCCCGCCGCGGCGTGAAAGTAAAGATCCATGACTTGCCCGAATTTGATATCACCGATGATTGGCAGCTCAAAAAAGTTGTTGCCGAAAGCGAAGTGATTGTTAACTGTGCGGCTTATACGAATGTTGAGAAGGCAGAGAGCGACCCGGAGATGGCTGATCAAGTCAATGGTTTTTCGGTGGGCCGGTTGGGTGAGTATGCCGCTGGATATGATGTTCCGGTGCTGCATATCAGCACGGATTTCGTCTTTGACGGAGCACAGGAAACCCCCTATTGCGAAACGGATGAACCCAATCCCATCAACGTCTATGGGAGTTCCAAACTGCTGGGTGAAAGACTGCTTGTTAAATCCGGCTGTGAGTATTGCATCATCCGTGTTCAGTGGACGTATGGAAAAGGCGGCGTGAATTTCATCACGAAAATATTGAAAGCGGCCAAAACACAGGAATCCCTTCAAGTCGTCGATGACCAGGTTGGGGCGCCAACCCATACAGCGGAGGTCGCCCGGGTTATTTGCGATTTTCTGGAAAGGGATGTATTTCCTGTCGGTCTGTATCATTTTGCCGCAGAGGGGTCTGTCAGCCGTTATGAGATGACGCGATTTTTATTTGAAACCCTCGGCATTAAAACACCCGTTACTCCCTGTAAAACCGCTGATTTTAAAACCGCTGCCAGGCGACCGCTGAACAGTCATTTTTGTTGTGAAAAAATAGAAACCCTGTTGGGGCGAAAAATTCCAACCTGGCAGAACATGCTGAAGACCTATTTGGAGACGTTATGAAACGGATACTCGTAACCGGCGGGGCGGGCTTTATCGGTGCCAACTTCGTGCGATTGGTATTGGACGAACACCCCGATACGTTTGTGCTGAATCTGGATGTATTGACCTATGCCGGCAATCTTGAAAATCTGAAAGGCTATACCGACAATCCCATTCACGTGTTTGTCAAAGGGGACATCTGCGATGCGGATCTGGTTGCAAATCTGATCGATGAGCATAAGATCGAAGCCATTGTCAACTTTGCCGCCGAAAGCCATGTGGACCGTTCGCTGGTGGAACCGGGTGTCTTTATCGAAACCAATGTCAAAGGCACACTAACACTCTTAAAGATTGCCTTAGATAAAAAACTGGAACGTTTTCTTCAGGTTTCAACAGATGAAGTTTATGGTTCACTTGGGGCGGACGGTTTTTTTACCGAGACAACGCCGCTCAGTCCCAATTCACCGTACTCAGCGAGTAAAGCCTCTGCGGACATGCTGGTTGCGGCATTCGGGCACAGTTGGGGATTGCCGTATAATATCACGCGATGCTCGAATAATTATGGTCCCTTTCAGTTTCCGGAAAAAATGATTCCGCTGATGATTAACAATGCCTTGAACGATAAGGCACTGCCCATCTACGGCGATGGGTTGTATGTGCGCGACTGGCTGTATGTCTATGACCATTGTACGGCGATCTGGAACGTACTGACGCAGGCTCGGGCCGGGACGATTTATAATATCGGCGGCAATAATGAAAAAACCAATCTTGAGGTTGTCCGGCTGATACTCGACCGCCTGAATAAACCTGAATCTCTGATCCGTCATGTCAAAGACCGCCCCGGCCATGACCGGCGGTATGCGATTGACTCGTCAAAGGTCATGAGGGAATTAGGCTGGAAACCGACCGTGACGTTTGAAGAGGGCATCAACAAAACCATCGACTGGTATCTGGCGAATACCGACTGGCTTAATCATGTTGTTTCCGGGCAATATCAACAATATTACGAGGATATGTACTCAGGCCGGTAGCCGTTTGCCGTGCTGAAATTGCTCTTGACCTGTTTGCGTTTTTCGGTTAGGCTTTGCGCTTTTATAACAAGCCGGAGATAAAGGATTTATGACAAAAACAACGGATTTGACCGCGTTTAAGCGTGTATGGGCCTATGTGTGGCCGCAGTGGCCCCGGATTATCGCTGTGGTTTTCTGGTCGATGCTGATGGCCACCATGCTGTCAGTCAGTATGGTTACGCTGATTCCTGTGTTAAAAGTAATGATGGGACAGGAAGGTCTGCATGGCTATGTGGATCGCAAGATATGTGGTCATCGATACGGCATGGACTTTCACGTGAGTTCTTCAGAAGCAATGAGCCAACACTTGTTGTTGGTGCATGTGGGTGATAAAGGATGGGCTTATGATAACGGCTTGCAGGTAGACGATAGGATTGTTGGTGTAACCATCCCCAATGTTTCAGAACCGGCAGCCTCGTCGGCGAAAATGCTGGAATTATTAGCCACACAAACCGGTGAACATCCCATTCAGATTTCGGTACAGCGTGTTGATGGACAATTCATACCAATCAGTGCCAATGCTCCGCCCAAACCGTTTTATGTTGATTGGGTACAGTGGCCTGTCAGTTTTATGCCGCGCGGCGGAGAAACGGATGAAATGAAATTCCGTGCAATTTCTATTATTGTGATTGCTCTGACGATTATTACTGTTTTTCGATGCATGGCTCGTTTCTATCAATCATTTCTGGCGGAAAAGATTGTACAAATTACGATTACCCGTATTCGGGAGGATGTGTTCCGTCATGTGATGTATATGTCGGTTGGTTTTTTTGCTGCTCGTGGAACAAGTGATACAACCAGCCGGATACTGGGTGATGTGTCCATGAGTTGTAAGGGCATCAAAATCCTTCTGGGTAAAACCATTCGAGAACCGTTCAATGCAATTATGGCTCTTTCTGTTGCGTTTTATATGAGTTGGCAGTTAACGCTCATCTTTCTGCTTTCAGCCCCGTTTGTAATTGGGTTATTTGCCATCCTGGGAAAAAAGATCAAAAAAGCCACGAAAAAGTCGCTGATCGTAACAGCGCAAATACTGGGACGAATTCAGGGGGCGATGAATGCGCTGCGCGTTGTTAAGGTATACAATCGGCAGGAGCATGAGATCGAACATTATCAGCAGGTCAACAGGGCGTTGCTCAAACAGAATCTCAAAATCGCGAAAGTCGAGGCCAGTACCAATCCGCTTTTGGATGTGATGGGAATGTTCGCTATGGCCGGGGCGATTCTTGTTGGGGCCGCGTGGGTCAGTGATAAATATTCCGGCATCGATGCCGCTGAATTTTTTGTATTGATTGCTTTGTTAGGCGTAGCGGCTGAATCTGTCCGCAAGGTCAGCGATGTCTGGAACCATATTCAGCAGGCCAATGCCGCTGCCGAACGTGTGTTTGCCGTGGTGGACGAACCCCGCGAGCCGGAAGAACCGGATGCGTTTGAATTACAGCCGTTGAAGCAAAATATTGAATTTAAAGATATTGTCTTTACCTATCCCGACGCGGCCCATCCGGCTCTGAGAGGCGTCGATTTGGCGGTCCAGGCCGGACAGACGACGGCGGTAGTTGGACCAAATGGTTCCGGGAAATCCACGTTAATCAACCTTCTTCCACGATTTTATGATCCGGACAGCGGGCAGATTCTCATTGATGGTCAGGATATTCACCGGGCGACCTTAAATAGTCTGCGTGCCCAAATCGGCATGGTAACGCAGAATACGGTGACGTTTCATGACACGATTGCCAACAATATCGCTTATGGCAAGCCCGATGCTTCCATGGAAGAAATCATCCAGGCGGCTCAAAAAGCCTATGCGCATGAATTTATCGAGCCGCTGCCCGAGGGATACAAGACGGTCATCGGCGAGAATAGTTCCGGTTTTAGCGGCGGACAGCTCCAGCGGATTATTATTGCACGGGCGATTCTGAAAAACCCGAAGATTCTGATTTTCGATGAGGCCATGAGCCAGATAGATGCCGAAAGCGAATCCAAAATTCATGCCGCTCTCGGAGATATTATGAAAGGGCGTACCTGCTTTTTAATTGCCCATCGATTCAGCACGGTGATTTCCGCAGATCGCATTGTGGTCATCGATGAGGGCCGAATCGTTGCACAGGGCAAACATGAAGAACTGATGACTTCGTGTGATGTTTATCAACGTCTCTATGAAACCCAACTGATGGGTACGAATCAGTAGCCGGGGAGCTTTATTTGTCCATGGAAAAGGGCGCCGTAACAATCTGTGTGGTCAATTACAAAACGCTTGATTTGACGCGTTTGTGTCTGCGCAGCATTCGCAAATACACGAACAGTCCGTACCGGGTGCTGGTGATCGATAATGATTCACAGGATGAATCAACTGAGTATCTCAAAAGCCTTGATTGGATACAGCTTGTGGAGCGAAACGATAAAACCAACGATTCCAGCGGCGGCTATGCTCACGCCGCGGCGTTGGATATGGGCATGGAACTTTGTGATACGGAGTATTTTATGGCCATGCACTCCGATACATTTGTTCACCAGCCCGGCTGGCTCAATGCGTTAATGCGGTATTTTAAAGAAAACCTAAAGGTTGCCTGTGTTGGTGGGGGTAAATGCGAACTAACCCCGGCATGGAGTCTGTGGCTTAAAAAACTAACGGATTTTAAAACGTTCAAACGTAAGCTGTTATGTATTCCGGATCCTATCGGGAAACATCGGTATTATAACCGAACAGTGTGCAGTATTTATCGAACAGAAATCCTGAAAAAAGAAGGCCTCTCGTTTCTAATGGATCGGGACAAAGGACTGACCGTTGGCAAGAAGCTGTATTTTGAACTTGTGGACAGGGGCTATCCGACGGTAGAATTATCCGACCGGATGATGACGCGGTATCTGTGGCATCTGGCTCATGCGACGCAGGTGGTGAATGCGGAAGAATATAATCTGCGGAATCGAACCCTGCGGAAAACCCGCCGCCTGCTTGATGAAATTATGAATTCCGAACAAGTTCGACAGATCCTGGCGGATGACTTACTGGATGAATAAAGATGCAGAAGCAGATTACCAATATTGTGTTTACGAAGAATCGACCGATGCAATTGCATGGGTATCTGGAAGGACTTCGGCGTTTCCTGCCGGCGGAGCTGCTCCGGACGGTGATTCTGTATAAGCCGGAGTTGTTTGGTGCAGAGTACGAATACTGTTTTTCGCAGTTCCCCGGCTGTGAGATTATCCGGGAGACGGATTTTCATTCGGATTTGCTGAGGGCGATCCGAAATACCGACACTCAATATATGCTGTTCGGTATTGACGACGTGGTCTATTTTGACGGGGTGGATTTTGATGTCATCGAAAAAACATTTGAAATGCTTGGAGCGGATTTGCTGGGATTTTCACTCCGGCTCGACAAGCAGCAGATGCCCGAAGATATCGAAGTCGACAACCTGACAGAACATCAGGTGAATTATCAGACCGTCTGTAGTGTTGACTGGACGAAGGGGAAGACGAAAAATACACGGTATCCGTTTGAGCTTTGTGCGACGATTTATCATACGGAAGATGTCAAACGGATTGTTGCCCATACGATGAAGGGCGGCGATTTTATGCACACAAGGTTTGCCCCGTGTTCCTTTTTAACACGGATTGTCAGCTGTGTTTATCCCCGCCGGAAATTTTTGAAAAAGCTGGGTTCCTTCTATAATCCCAATACATTTGAATCCTGGTGTTGTCGCTATGTCCAGAATCATCCGAACCGCTTTGGACATCGATTGGCATTTCAAAAAATCTGTGCTACTGCCATTCAGATTAATGTGGTCAATACCTCAACAGCGAACGAATGGGATGATGCTCAAAACCTGACCGTGGAAGCGTTGAATGAAAACTATCAAAACGGCGGCCGCATCGATATTGATGTAATTGCCAACAACAAACCACAGCAAACACACACGGGTCGTGAATTTTTTAAAACAAAGGAATCCGGACAAGTAAACCATGTCGAAGTTTTATAGCCGTTGGAAAAAACAGTTGATTCGTTCGAAAGTACTGTCGGGACTTTACAGGTACCCGTCATATTTTCGGGATTGGTATCGATACAGCAGGATGGAAGATGCGGAACCTATCCGTCTAAGGGACACATACCCTTGTCTCTTTGAAAAAACGGCTTCAACAGGTGTGGACAGTCATTATTTTTATCAGCATGTATGGGCATTTGAAAAAATCGTCATGCAAAATCCGCCGTTTCATGTCGATGTAGGGTCGAATGTTGATTTTGTCGGGATGGTCAGTGCGTTTACCGATGTTCAATTTGTTGATATTCGACCAATGCAGGTGAATAATCTGCCGAAATTGGAAAGCAAATACGGGACGATACTCGACTTACCGTATGAGGATAACAGTATTCAATCGATTTCGTGTTTGCATGTGGCCGAACATATCGGTCTGGGACGCTATGGCGACCCGTTAGACCCGCAGGGAACACAAAAGGCCGCGGCGGAGTTGTCTCGCTGTCTGGCTCCGGGTGGATGTCTGTATTTTTCATTACCGGTCGGTAAGCCAAGACTTTGTTTTAATGCTCACCGGATTCATTCGCCTGAGCAGATTCTGGATTATTTCAAGGATTTGAAACTTGTTGAGTTTTCCGGTACAAATGATAAAAAAGAGTTTCTCCGAAAAACGGGCATAGAACAATTTACGGATACACGTTATGCGTGCGGAATGTTTTTGTTTACAAAGTAAAGCAATAAGGCGGTTGACATGAAAACAGCGAAAACAAAAAATAGTTTATGGCTGAAAGAATTTGCTCGTAGAGTGACATCGCAGGGAGGCGAAGACGGCATTCTTGAAAAAATCATGGATGTTCTGCCGGATACGGATCAGTGGTGCGTCGAGTTTGGAAGCTGGGACGGAAAACATCTCAGTAATACGTATAATTTAATTGCGAATAAGAATTATTCGGCGGTATTGATTGAGGGTGATTCAAAACGCTTTCAGGATTTGGTTGCCAACTTTCAATCAAATTCAAGGGTGACACCGGTTAATCGGTTTGTCGGCTTTGAAAAGGATAACTGTCTGGACAGGATTCTCGATAAAACCGAAATCCCTAAAAATTTTGATCTACTTTCAATTGATATCGATGGGAATGATTATCATGTCTGGGAAACAGTGACAGACTATCAGGCCAAAGTAGTCATTATTGAATTTAATCCGACTGGTCCCAAAACAGTGGAGTTTGTCCAGCCTCGCGATATGATAGTAACGCAGGGCACCGGTCTGTTATCAATGGTTCGGCTGGCAAACGACAAAGGCTACGAATTGCTGGCAGTGGAGTCGGCCAATGCTATTTTCGTTAGCAGGCAATACTATGAGCTTTTCGATATGAAAGATAATTCCATTGACACTTTATGGACCGACCAGTCGGCAATTACGCATCTTTTCTTCGGGTATGACGGAACCGTTTTTTTGCGGGGTCTTCAACTGTCTCCTTGGCAGCAAATTCCCCTGAAAGAGCCAAACGTACAAATATTACCGAAGTGGGCGAGGAAAACATTTGGCGGCCAAAATGCGATTCTTTGTAAGCTGGGCAAAATGTATAGACGTAAACTCAAAAAATGTTAACGTTGTTTTTGTTATTTGGAGTAAGCATGAAATTAGCAATCGTATCAACGACTATTCACGGCGAAAAAGGATACTTAAGTTTTGACCGGTTAGCCAAACAAAGTCGTTTTTCAGAAGTCTGTTTTGTTATTTCAGGTGATAAAAAGTCTGTTCCGTTTGATGCGTCTCAATTTGCATGTGATGTTGAGTATTATGATGCAGATTCACAAGATCAATATCAATGCAGTCAGCCCATGGGGTGGAACAAGATTATGCGCAGAAATATTGCCCTTTTGCGAGCGATAGAATTGAATCCGGATTTCATTTTAATTATTGATGATGACAACATCCCGGCGGATGATTATTTTGATGTGTGGTATCAGACCATTACGACGCCTGTGACGAAAACAGTAGGCGTTACCGTGGAGGATGAATGCCCGGCGTGGCATAATTACTTAAAGACTTCGGATGCTGAAATTGAGATATTTGCCCGAGGATTTCCTTTTGATCGTCGCTGGAAAGCAGAAACGTGTGTGGTTGACGCTTCCTCGCCGATAACCAATGATAAAATTGGTGTTTATCAGGGAATTTCTTTAGGAGATCCGGATATTGATGCTGTGACGCGTGTGGTTTATCCCAAACCCATTAGCCATGTCAGAGAGAAGAACTATTGCCTGAAGGATATTTGGTCGCCCTATAACACACAAAATACGATGTTTGCACGTTGTCTGTTTCCGTTGGCGTTTGTTTGGCCCCATTGCGGACGATATGATGATATCTATTCCTCTTATGCGTGGCAGCAATATCTCTTTAATAACGATATGTATGCTTTTGTCGGCGATGCTGTTAATGCCCAGGACAGGGGGGTGCGAAACATCATGACGGATTTTAACAATGAAGTTGAAGGATATAATCGAGCCACAGAAGTATGGAACAGCATTCGTCAAATAGAGGCTAAGAATGTGGTTGATTTCATTCGACAATTAACGGACTCCCCAAATGAAATCATCGTCCGTCATAAGGAATTTTTATTGGCTTATCTTCGTGATATTGAAAAGGCCTTAAAGTAACCGAGGAATATAATTGTGAAATTGTCTGAAAAGCCACGTTTATTGTTGATTGCGGATCCGGATTTTTGTAATCCTTATCCGAATCCGTTGCAGGGGATTCCTGTCGCAATGGAGAAAATGGGTTTAGAGTTTAAAACACTGAATCCTGCCACGGTGCCCTTTGAAACATTTAAAAAGGAAATTGAAACATTCAGGCCCGAGTTGATTTTT
>JADHXS010000098.1 GCA_016782835.1 Phycisphaerae bacterium
AGAGGCATACAATGAGAGTTTTTATGCTTGGTTGGGAATTCCCCCCCTACATCAGCGGGGGATTGGGAACGGCCTGCTATGGACTAACCAAAGCCTTGGATGAGCTGGGTCTCAAAGTCACCTTCGTCCTCCCGAAACCACTGGAAGACAACCAAACAACACATCTCAAAATGCTTAGTCCCCTTCAATGCAAGGCACTTAACAAAAAAGGCGTTGCCGTTCGGGAATCAGAGACATTGGAAGACCTCAAGCGTACCACGTTTCATGAAATCCCCTCGCTGCTCCAGCCGTATACGACGCCGGAGTTTTATCAGGAAAAAATCGATGAAATTATCCGTCAGCGAACGGCCCGTTACATTGAGGAAGCGGGCGGTCAAACAGCGCTGAAAAAATGGCTCCAGTTAATCTCCGAAGTTTCAATGATATCGGCCCCGCAGGAACACTATGGCGGTGATATGTATGCTGAAATCCATCGTTATGCTGCATCAGCCGTTAGACTTGCGATTGAAGAAGATTTCGACGTGATCCATGCCCATGACTGGATGACATATCCGGCAGGCATTGCGGTCGCAGCGATTTCCGGCAAGCCCCTGGTAATTCACGTACACTCAACGGAGTTTGACCGCAGTGGTGAAAATGTGAACCAGATGATTTATGACATTGAACGCCGGGGGATGCATGCCGCTCAGAAAATAATTGCCGTTAGCTACCTGACACGCAATATTATTCTCACCCGCTATGGCATTTTGGGCGAAAAAGTTGAAGTCATCTACAATGGTGTTGAGCAAAACGGTGAAAACCGCATGGCCTTCAATAAGGTGGGCATTCGTAACGATGAAAAAATCGTTCTTTTCCTCGGGCGGATTACTATGCAGAAAGGACCGGAATATTTCTTAATGGCCGCCCGAAAGGTCATTGAAGAAATCGAAAACGTAAAATTCGTCATGGCCGGAACCGGAGATATGATGCATCGTATCATTGAAATGGCAGCTCAACTGGGTATCGGGCATAAGGTCTTATTCACCGGATTTCTACGCGGTGATGATGTCCAAAAAGTCTACCAAATGGCAGACTTATATGTGATGCCATCCGTGTCGGAGCCTTTCGGGATTGCTCCCCTTGAGGCCCTGAATCATGACGTTCCGGTTCTCATCAGTAAACAAAGCGGCGTCGCTGAAGTATTAACTCATGTTCTAAAAGTGGATTTTTGGGACGTAAACGAAATGGCAAACAAGATCGTTGCCGTCTTGAAATACCCACCCTTACAGCTAACGCTTCGCGAACACGGCAATTTTGAGGTTCGCCGATTGCGTTGGGCCGGGGCCGCGGAAAAGTGCCTGAGGGTTTACCGGGAAGTAGCACAACATGCTTAACGATATGATGGCTCAACAGTTGATCCGGAGGAGTTACTAATGGCATCCGTTTGTTTTTATTTTCAGGTTCATCAGCCCTTCCGTCTGCGGCATTATACCGTCTTTGACCACACCCCGCGATATTTTGATGAGTTTAAAAATGCCTCTATCTGCCGCAAAGTTGCCAACAAGTGCTATCTGCCGTCCAACCGGTTATTATTAGACACCATTCGACGTTATGAGGGACGTTTTAAGGTTTCATATAGTATTACCGGTGTTATTCTGGAACAATTCCAAAAATACTCTCCGGAGGTCATGAGTACCTTTGATGCTCTGGCCGAAACCGGCTGTGTTGAGTTTCTGGCGGAAACCTATTATCATAGCCTTAGCTTCCTTTATTCGCTGAATGAATTTATCGAGCAGATCAACATGCACTGCGAATTGATTCAAAAATTATATGGCCAACAACCCCGTGTATTCCGAAACACCGAACTGATTTACAGCAATGCGTTAGCGGAAACAATTGAAAAGATGAATCGGTTCGATGCGATTCTCGCCGAAGGCGCCGATCATATCCTCGGATATCGCAGCAGCAATTTTGTTTATCGTCCGCCGAATTGCGAACGGATCAAGCTATTGCTGAAGAATTACTCACTCAGCGACGATATCGCTTTTCGTTTTAGTAATCGCGGTTGGTCCGAATATCCCCTCATGGCCGACAAATTCGCCCAATGGATCAACCAAGTCAACGGAAACGGTCAGTGCGTCAACCTGTTTATGGATTATGAAACCTTCGGCGAACATCAATGGGAAGATACGGGTATTTTTGATTTCATGTATCATCTGCCCCAAGAAGTGCTCAAGCATCCGGACAACAATTTCATGACTCCCGGTGAAGTGGTCGATACATACGAAGCCGTCGATGTCGTCGATGTGCCGCATATTATCAGTTGGGCCGATACCGAGCGTGACTTATCGGCATGGCTGGGTAATGCCATGCAGTCGAACGCCCTGCATGAAATTTACAAAATTGAAAAACTGATCAAGCAAACGCAAAACGATGAATTGATCGCAGACTGGCGGCGGATGCAGACATCGGATCACTTTTATTATATGTGCACCAAATATTTCGCCGATGGCGATGTCCACAAATACTTCAATCCGTATGAATCCCCGTATGATTCTTACATCAATTTTATGAATGTATTGAGTAATCTTCGGCAGCGCTGCAATCAATCGTTCCTCAACACCCAGAAACCTTTAGGAAAAACATCGTAGCCGCCGGATTATTCTCTTATTCGACAGGGACAAAGAATGCTGACACAGAAAGGATCGGATGCAGCGGTCATCACCGTTTCGATACAGGGTAAACCCATTGATTCACTCCTCGAGAAAGAATGGCTGCTGACAAACAGTCGGGGTGGGTTTGCCTGCGGCTCTATTATTGGATGCAACACCCGGCGCTATCATGGTCTTTTGGTTGGCACACATAGACCCCCGGCCAATCGCGTCGCTACTTTATCCAACTGCCTCGAAACAGTTTCCTTTGAAGGCAGCAATCTTTCAATCAGCAATTTTGAATTCGACCACGCGATACATCCGAACGGCTATGTGCATCTTCTCGAATTCAGAAAAGACCTTGGCATTCACTTTGAATACAATCTGGAATTTGCCGCCCTGACCAAATCAATCTACCTGCTGCCGGACAGCGATGTCACGGCCATCGTGTATGATTTTTCAACCGTTTGCAAACCATTTGATTTTTCGTTGCGTCCGCTTGTTGCCATGCGGGATTTCCATGCACTCCGGCATTCCGGAGGGGATCTGCATTCGGTATGGGATGAACACCAATTATGCGTTTCCAGCCAGTCGCCGAAAATGGGTCGGTTATCAATGCACTGTGAACACATGCGACTTGAACAAAACGCCGAATGGTGGTACCGTTTCCTGTATCGGATCGAACGCAGGCGGGGTCAGGATTGTTTCGAAGACCTCTGGTCGCCGGGAACTTATCATTGTCATATCGACGGTCCGCAGCGTATTGTTCTCTGGGCCGGTCTTTTTGAGAACGAAGAAAATTGTTCGGAACTGGCCGAGATGGAACTGGAAACCGCTATTGATGCCATCGCTCTGCGCGAAAAAGAATTACGCACATCCTGTCCGGCAGATTCAGTCAGCCGAAAGTTATATTCCGCCGCCGGGCAATTTATGATTGAACGAAAGATTAAAAACGAGGTTACTCCGACGATTTTAGCCGGCTATCCATGGTTTTTAGATTGGGGACGCGACACATTTATTGCTCTGGAAGGACTTTGTCTCTGTACCCAGCAACAGCATATTGCCTGGGGGGTCTTAAAAACCTTCGCCAAAGCCATCAGCGAAGGGATGATTCCGAACCGGTTTGACGATTACGACAACGAACCGCACTACAACAGTATCGACGCTTCGCTGTGGTTTGTCCACGCCGCCTTTCGATACATGAAAGCAACGGGCGACCACGAAAACTTCTCAGCTAAACTGCTTCCTGCTATAAAATGGATTCTGGATTCCTATCGAAAGGGAACTCGTTTCGGTATCCATGCCGATAAGGATAAACTTATCACCGGCGGGGATATTGATACACAGCTAACATGGATGGACGCCAAATATGACGGGATCACCTTCACACCTCGCTACGGCAAGGCGGTGGAAGTCAACGCCCTCTGGTACAGTAACATTTGCAGTCTGGCCGAATTTTACCGCGCAAAAGATTCTGATGATCTGCATTTTTACCGTGAAACCGCCGAACAGGTCCGACTCAGCTTCGAAGACTTATTCTGGAACGAATCCCGGGGATACCTGAACGACTGTATTCTGCCCACGGGAAAAGCAGATACGAGTTTGCGTCCCAACCAGATTTTTGCGGTTTCACTGCCGTACAGTCCTCTGAATATCGAACAAGCCAAAAAAGTCGTCCACGTCGTCGAAAAAGAGCTGTTAACGCCCTATGGTCTGCGGTCGCTCAGTCCCACTGACCCGCGCTATAAAAGCCAATGCACCGGCTCAATGGGCCAGCGAGATGCGGCTTATCATCAGGGAACCGTCTGGGCATGGCTAATCGGGCCTTTTGTAGAAGCCTATTTAAAAGTACACGGATTCGACCCAACGGCCAAACGCCGATGTCGTTCTTTCCTGACGCCGATGATGCAGCATTTGGACCAGGATGCGTGCCTTGGGACAATCTCGGAGATATTCGACGGCGATAAACCCCACCACCCGCGCGGTGCATTTGCCCAAGCCTGGTCAGTCGCCGAAGTCCTCCGCGCCTGGCAGATGACACGGGACAAATAATCCGCTTATTGGTTTTGCCTGTTTTTCCGGGACCAATTCCTGCGGTCCATGAGAATGAGAACCTTTTTGAAGGTTTTTGGAGAAAGGCGTTCCCGGAGCATGTTTCGTGCTTCTACAATTCCAGTACGATGTGTCAGGTGAGTAATAATAATATGTTCGTTATTCATCCGCTCCAGCAGCGGCGCAAATTCATCAATATGCATATGCCGTCCCGCATCCGCCCGTTCGGTATGCTCATCGGCAAAAAAAGTACACTCCGCAATGAGAATTTTACTTTTGGAGACATATTCCAACTGCGAGAAATCGACATACTGTGTATCCCCCAGATAGCTGACGATGGGGATTTCGACCGGATATTCAATTTCAACGCCCTGCTTTTTCAGTTTGACAATCTCCGGGCTGCTGAGACCGTGATATTCGCTTTTAAGTTTTTTCCGTGTCTCAATCACCGAAAATCCAACTGACTGGCGGGTGTGTTTCGTCGGAAAAACCCGCGCAATCAGGTTCGGTTTCAGAGGGTATTCATCGCCGGGATTAACCCCGACCAGTTTGGCGGGTACATGATTGCCGTCCAGCCGCCCCCACGCATCCAGAATCTGCTGAATCATCTTGACGGTATTGGGCGGCGTCAGCACGATTCCTTCGCTCATGCCGTTAAACTTGCGGTGAGACAGGTAATAGGCGATACCCGCAGCGTGGTCCATGTGCCCATGCGTCAACAGAACGTGATTTATAGAGATTAACTGGTCCGGCGCCTTGCCGATATCAAAGCAGACATCCAACTGCGGCATGCCAATGACCGTCTCTTCCCCCGCTACCGAGTAGCCGAGAATCTCCAAATCGCCGATTTCAATCCGTGCCAAACTATGACTGGGCATATGGTTACCTTTATCCAAAAGCCGCATGGTAGAAAAAAAGAGCCGCCCTGTCAATTTCTTTTTGTCTGCTTGTGCATTCGGTCCGGGACGGTTATGATATCACTATGCCGGACAAACGTTCTCATCGCGGTCCGCATCCGGAGGATGCGAAGCTCTTCACGGCCGACACACAGGCTGTTCTGTCGCACGCCACAGCCGATATGAGCTGGCTGCTTAGCCGAGGCTATGCGGATAAATCCAGTCTCAAACTCATCGGCGACCGCTACAATCTCACCAAGCGACAGCGGATGGCAGTAATGCGGTGCGGCTGCTCGGACAGGCAATCGGAACATCGCACGGCCCGCCAGGTGCCGCCGGAGGGCGTTGCTGACCGCCCTGTTGTGCTGGACGGCTATAACGTCCTGATTACCGTTGAGGCCGCCCTGGGAGGCGGTGTTTTGTTTATCGCCCGTGACGGCTGTGTCCGCGATTTGGCGAGCATTCACGGAACTTATCGAAAAGTCGCGGAAACCCTGCCAGCGATTGAGATCATCGCTGAAGCCCTGAATAAACTACAGGTACGCGACGTTACATGGTTTCTGGACAAACCTGTCTCCAACTCCGGCAGGCTTAAACAGCTCATCGGCCAATATGCCGCGGAAAAAGGATTGAAATGGACGGTTGAACTTGTCCAAAATCCAGATAAAGACCTGATAGAATCAGACAGCATTATTGCCAGCAGCGACAGTGTTGTGCTGGATAACTGCAATCAATGGTTCAATCTGGCAGGCTTTATTGTCGATACTATCCGGACTGAATTGAATCTCCATTTACTTGACCTTTCCGAAACACAGAATTAATTAGCAGCGTGGGCATGGTCCACCCTACTGGAGAGGGAATGGGAGGTTTATTGTGCCATGACGCTTGAGACTTTGAATACGGGCAGGAGCAGCGCGATGGCGATGGTTCCGATGATGCCGCCCATGAGGGTAATCATCAAAGGCTCGATGAGTGCGGTGCCTGTCCGGATGGAGTTCTGGAGTTTTTTCTCAAGGAAAACGGAGACGCGGTCGCAGACCATTCCAATCTGGCCGGACTTTTCGCCGGCGCGAAGCATCTGGAGAATGCCGGGTGCGATGAGGTGGTTATAGGGTGAGAGCATGATGGCATCGGAGAGCTGATAGCCGTCGCGGATGCGGGCATCGACATTATCCCAGAGTGTTTGGAACAAATAATTGTCGCTGGAACTTCGCATGACCTCCAACGCGTCGAGCAAGCTGACGCCGGTATTGACCATGGTGGCGAGGATTCGCATGCTTCGTGTCATCACGGAATCGAGAAACATCGTGCCGAAAATGGGGGTGTGCACTTTAAGCCAGCCCAGTGACTTTCGGCCGGATTCGGTACGTTTCCATATCATCAATCCCCAGAATCCCATCACTCCGACTGTGACCGCAAACGCCAAAAAAACCGGGTTGCCCACCAGATTGCTGAAATCGACCAGCATTTGTGTCAGTTTGGGAAGCGCTGCTCCGCGCGACTGATAAATTTTGGTAAATCGGGGCAGGACAAAAAACATCAGGGAACCGGTTGCCGAAACCGCCATGAGGAGCATGATGAGGGGATAAATCATGGCGCTTTTGACCTGTTTTCGTGTATCCGCATCGGCATTCAAGTACCCGCTGAGCACATCAAGCATATTTGACATTTTTCCGGACGCCTCGGAGGCTCTGACCATACTGACGAACATGTTGTTGAAGATTCGGGGATAGTACTGCAGGGCCGAGGAAAAGCTGTCGCCATTCGTAATGCGGCGGGCAATGTCCCGGACGACCTGCCGGAAAACGCTGAGATGCATCTGCTCGGCAATGGCTTCGATGGCATCGCTGAGCACCACCCCGCTGTCCAGCATTACCGATAACTGCGTGGTAAAGAGAATGAGTTCGGCTTGTTTTACCTTGGCGTTCGAAACCCCCTCGCTATTGGAAACACCGGCGTTCTTTCCCTTCATATCCCGCGTATTCGATACAGAATCAGCGGCATCCATACGACTATTGGTTTTCGGTTTTTCAAACGTCTGTGTCAGCATATTCAGGATTCTCTTTTATTCCGTAATATTGGCCACACGTAATACTTCGTCGATAGTTGTAATACCGGCTTTGATTTTTTCGACACCATCCAAATGCAGCGGCACCATCCCATTTCCAATCGCAGCGGTTCGCAAAGTTTTCAGAGGAATGCCCTGCGTAATCATATCGAGCACTTTGTCATCCGGGACGAACATTTCATGGATCGCAATACGGCCGATATAGCCGGTGTTTCGGCATTTTTTACATCCCATACCGCGAAAGAATGTCAATTCCTCACCGGCCCATTGATTCACTGTTTTTCGGATGGTTCCGGAAGGCTCACATTCCTCTTTGCAATTCGGGCAAATCTTGCGCACCAATCGCTGTGCCAGAACCGCAATCAATGAGGCACTGACCAGATACGGTGCAACACCCAAATCCACCAGACGTGTGACAGCGCCGGGCGCATCATTGGTGTGAAGCGTCGATAAGACCAGGTGTCCGGTCAAGGCCGCCTGCACTGCAATATTGGCCGTATCCCGGTCACGAATTTCACCGACCATGATAATATCCGGGTCCTGACGCAACAGGGACCGCAGTGCACTCGAAAACGTAAATCCCGCCAGATTATGAACTTCGAACTGATTGATACCGTGGATTTTACACTCGACCGGATCTTCAACGGTACAAATATTGACCTGCTCATTATTCAGTTCGGCCAGTCCCGCATACAGCGTCGTATTTTTACCCGAACCGGTCGGCCCTGTAACCAGCACGATTCCGTTGGGACGGTTAATGACCTTTTTAAACGTCTGCAAATTGTCATAGCTGAAACCGAGCGATTCGAGGTTTGTCAGCATTTTCCAGAAATCAATCACACGGATAACAACCTTCTCACCATAAGTGCCCGGCATTACGGAGACACGTAAATCCACCGGCTTGGACTGAACCAACACATGAATACTGCCGTCCTGCGGCAAACGCCTTTGGGCAATGTCCAAATCCGCCATAATCTTAATACGTGAAACGATGGCAGCATGCATTGGATGCGGCGGTGTCATCTTTTCATAGAGTCGGCCATCCACACGATACCGTACGCGAAGTCTTTTTTCGTCCGGCTCGATATGAATATCACTGGCATTCTCATGCACAGCACAGTAAATCAGGTAATTCACCAGCTTGACAACCGGTGACTGCCCGGCCACTTCCTCAAGATTGGAAATGTCTTCGGGCATATTTTCGATCATGGTGAAGTCATCGAGCGAGACATCATCGATGATGTCGTCAATCACAAAAATATTAGCTGCCGGAAGGTACGTTTGCAGCGTT
>JADHXS010000099.1 GCA_016782835.1 Phycisphaerae bacterium
GCTAAATTTTCATGTAAGTTTATTCTTAATAACAGGTTATGTTAATTCTACAAAGCTGTTTTTTCGAACAAAATTCCAGGAAAACCCTTATTTTTGATGTTTCTGAGCACTTTTAAACGTCGGATCGGTCACTTTGAGTTAGTTAGATATTTCATTATTGGTTTCCGGGATTTCTCTGTCCGGGCTTTGGGTCAAATTGTCAGGACTGGGCCAGAGGACTGACAGATTAACTTTGAAAGGAGTTTTATTATGAAAATCAAACTGGTTATTTTTATTAACGGAATTGTCTTAGGCTTTTTAATAGCACTGCTTCTAAAGCCGATGTATTCGAGTTATGTTTTGTCGAGGAATATCGACGCTTTATATAAGGATATACCCGAAACTGTAATTCAAAAAACATTAGAAGATTTGTATAAAAACGAAGAGACCGCAATTGCCGTTGATGGGATATTTTATTTTAACAAAGATGGCAGGCCCGCTTACCCTGCTACAAAACAGGCCGCCTTAAAAACTATCGAAAAGTCTGAGTATTTTAATGTTGCAGGGGCGATTTCGAGTGCTGCTGCTTATGACGAAAACGTAGACACTCGGTTGCTTGCTATGAATGTCTATAGTGAGTTTTTAAAAATTAACTATCACGCAAGTTTATGGACTATTATTGACACACTTGAGGATGAGAATAATGAGGATGTTTACAAAGAGAAAGTTGAATTAATATCTCGCTTTTTATTTGTTAATGAAGGAGAGATGTCAAATAAAAGCAAAGAGGAGGTCGTTTTGTGCTTCAAAAATAAAGTTGGACTTTTGTCGCCAAATCCTTGATAAACAACTTGGGCCGAAAAAATAGAACGGAAAAAAGGAGAGCGAAAATGAAAAGAGCACTTGTTTTTCTGGTTGGTATTTTACTTGGGGTGGTTTTGACTGTGTTGTCAACATCATTCTACAGAAAAATAAATCTTAAAATACAGGAAAAAAAGTTATGGACTTCAACAAACTATGATGATTTAAAAAAGGTAGCCTGAGGTTGTCCCCATGCGCTGGACAGAATCACCATTGAATTAAGGTGGAACTGTTTCGCACGGGTTAACGGTTAACCAGCTCTTGGGGAGGGAGCCCGGAGGGCGACCGAGCCAAGAGCCATCGCGACGGCGCATCAACCGGCCATCGTCTGCGAGGTTCGTAGCGGGGCCTCTGGTTGGCCGGAGTTACTCCTTCGTAGATTTCCAAAGGTGTTGCGCCCTTTAGCGATTGATGCGGGCGATGTTTATTGTACCAGTGGGCGTAACAGGCGATTTCCTGCCGCATGACATCCATCCGCAAATAGTAGAATAATAAGGACAGTCACCTATTTTGAACATACCAGCCCCGTTTACACGGGGGCCGCAGCAGCAAATCATCAATTCTGTTGACACATTTGGGGCCGGGGGCTAATCTATCTATGATAATTAAATCAAAAATTAAAGATTAAATATCAAAATTGAGGATTCAGGCTTTGACCATCACTGGATTCCCGCCTTCGCGGGAATGACACGGTAGCGGGAATGACAGCCTTTATTGCGGGAATGAGAGGTTTGAGAGTGACGGGATGGAGAATGGTGTTTGTTGCGATGTGCGTTCCCTGCGCTGGCGCTTCGGGCTTTTGTTTACCCGGATTGAGCATCGGATGGCATTTTTGGTGCAGGATACTATTTTAGGGAGTGTTTTTTGAGCGGAAAAGAAGTGACTATTCTGGGTATCGAGACCAGTTGCGATGAGACGGCGGCAGCGATTGTGACCAACGGCAGGCAAATCCGCTCGTCTGTGGTGGCTTCACAGACCCAATTGCATGAAAAGTTCGGCGGAGTTGTGCCGGAGATTGCCTCGCGGGCGCATGTGGAGAAGATTTTGCCGATTGTCGAAGAGGCGGTCGAGCAGGCGGGGGTGACGGCGGCGGAAATTGATGCGGTGGCGGTGGCGAATCAGCCGGGGTTGACGATTGCGCTGATGGTGGGAGTAACGGCCGCCAAGACGCTGGCGTTTGCGTGGGATAAGCCATTGGTGGCGGTCAATCATGTCCATGCGCATTTGCAGTCGGCGATGCTGGAGGCCGAATCGATTGAGCTGCCGGCGGTGGCGCTGATTGTTTCCGGCGGGCATTCGAATTTGTACGATGCCGAGTCGGTGCTGGATTTGCGGCTGCTGGGCCGGACCATTGACGATGCGGCGGGGGAAGCATTTGATAAGGTGGCGTCCATTTTGGGATTGCCCTATCCCGGCGGGCCGAATATTGAGAAAATCGCCAAAGAGGGAAATCCCAAAGCGGTTCGTTTCCCGCGTTCGCTGATGGAGAAGGACTCGCTGGATTTTTCGTTCAGCGGACTGAAGACCGCGGTGTTGTATTATTGCCAGGGTCAGGACATGAAAGGCGAAAACCGGGTTGCCTCCATGAGCCGACGGGAGATTGCCGATATTGCGGCGTCGTTTCAGGCGGCGGTGATCGAGGTGCTGGTGAAAAAAACCGAACGGGCCGCCAAACAAATCGGTGCCAAGACGGTATTGATGGGCGGCGGGGTGGCCTGTAACGGCGCTCTGCGGGAGGCGATGGAGGCGATGTGCAAAAAGGAACATTTGGCATTGATGATTGCGGCGAAGAAATTCTGCACGGATAACGCGGCGATGGTGGCGTCGCTGGCGTATTATAAATATATGGCGGGACAGTTCGCCGACCTGAGCCTGGAGCCGAAGGCAACCTCTGATTAAGAAATTCTAAATTCGAAGTACTAAATCCGAAACAAATTCGAAAAATAAAAATACAAATGCTCAAAACAGTCAGGTATTTGGATGGAATTAAAACAGCTTGAACAGATATTGGCGGATGTGAAGAGTCATATGCTGACGATTGAAGAGGCGGTGCAGCGACTGCGGCATTGGCCGTTTGAGGATGTCGGGTTTGCCAAGATCGACCATCATCGTACGCTTCGCTGCGGGTTTCCTGAGGTGATTTATTGTCCCGGCAAGACGGCCGAGCAGGTCACGGGAATCTTTGAGAAACTTGCCATAACCGGGCAGAACATCATTGCGACACGGGCTGATAGTAGTTTGTATGAAACTGTTGAAAAGATAATCGGTCTTGAAGGGCTTCGGTATGAGCGCGATGCGCGGATGATTGTCTTGGAGCAGAAGCCCGTCGAATCGCCCGTGGGGAATATTGTGATTGTTACCGCGGGTACGGCGGATATGCCGGTCGCGGAAGAGGCACGGGTGACAGCACATATGCTGGGGCAAAAGGTTGAGGTGTTATGTGATGTCGGTGTGGCGGGACTGCACCGGCTGTTGGGACATCTTGAAATGATTCAAAGGGCGAATGTGCTGATCGTGGTGGCCGGAATGGAGGGGGCGCTGGCCAGTGTGGTCGGCGGGTTGGTAGATTGCCCGGTGATCGCGGTGCCGACGAGTGTGGGCTATGGCTCCTGCTTTGAAGGACTGTCGGCTTTATTGACGATGCTGAACAGTTGTGCCTCCGGCGTGACGGTGGTGAATATCGACAACGGCTTTGGTGCCGCCTATTCAGCCAGTATGATTAATATGAAAATTGAAAAATTATAAAGATAAAGAGTGATTGCAATGAGAAAAATTATGGAACTTCCAAAACTTGCAAAGCGGCCGGTGGACGTGCATAAGGGAACTTTCGGCAAGGTGCTGATTGTCGGGGGCAGTGTGGGATTCAGCGGGGCGCCGGCATTGGCGGGCGTTGCGGCTTTACGCAGCGGGGCGGGGCTGGTGCGTGTGGCGGTGCCGGCTTGTATTCAGCCGGTTGTCGCGGGGATTAACCCCTGTTATACGACGATTGACCTGCGGGATGACGCCAACGGTCAAATGGCCTCGGAGGCGGCGGTTGTTTTGATGGGAATGCTTTCGGATAACGATGTGATTGCGTTCGGTCCCGGTGCGGGAGCGGGTGCAGGTGTTCGTGATACGTTGCTTTCAATATTAGCTGTTGAGGGATTGAAACTAATTATTGATGCGGATGGGCTCAATGTGCTGTCCCAATGCGGTGGGCAGGCGGGGTGGCTGGATAAGAAAAAAGCCGATATCGTGCTGACGCCGCATCCGGGAGAAATGAAACGGCTGTGGCAAAGTGTGTTTCGTGAGCCGGTGCCGGAGAATCGAGAAAAATGTGCTGCCGAATTCGCACAAAAAACGTGCAGCATTGTTGTCCTGAAAGGAGCTGGAACAGTCGTTACTGATGGCGAGAGGGTTTATGTTAACACCTCCGGCAATCCGGGCATGGCAACGGCGGGCAGCGGGGATGTCTTGACCGGTGTCATTACGGCGTTGGCGGGACAGGACTTGTCCTTATTCGATGCGGCGGTGCTGGGCGTGTACGTGCATGGCCTGGCGGGTAATATCGCCGCGGCGATACACGGGCAAATCAGTCTGATTGCAACGGATATGATTGATAATCTCAGTGCTGCTTTCGGGCAGGTTGTGGAATTTTAAAAACGCAAAAAATCCGCTATGGCGATTAGCAATAAATAGATGACGACCAATGATTGAAAGATAAAGCGAACATGAGTGAAAGAGTGAAA
Source organism: Phycisphaerae bacterium (assembly GCA_016782835.1). GTDB lineage: Bacteria > Planctomycetota > Phycisphaerae > Sedimentisphaerales > Anaerohalosphaeraceae > 4572-13. The sequence continues at coordinate 4,569 of JADHXS010000099.1, forward strand.
ACATTTTACAAAAAATTTGAAGCCGACACGGAAAAGATGAAGAAAATGGTTCCCGGCATGATGACCGGTTTTGGCGGCTTGTTTCAGAAAACCATGGGGGAAGGCAAACTGACTGTTCGTGAAAAAGAACTCATTGCCCTGGGGATTGCGATGGCAATCCAATGCAAACCCTGTCTTTTCCTGCATGTCAAAAAATGTCTCGGTGCAGGGGCGAGTCAGGAGGAGATTCTCGAAGCGGCTCAGGTCGCGGTGATGATGTCCGGCGGGCCGGGATTCACTCATATGCCTGAAATTATTGATGCGCTGGAAGCCAATGAATAAAGCGAGGTCGATGGCTGTTACGAAATTTATCCAGGATCGACAGATTTATAAACGTGTGCTGCTGGAGGAAATCCCGCGGGCGCAGGATTTCCTCTGGCTCGGAACCAGTGACCTGAAAGATCTGCACGTGGACAAGAAGGGGCGCATGGTGCCGTTTTTGGAAATCCTTTCGGATAAGATTAAGCAGCAGGTTTCCGTTCGTTTGATACATGCCAAAGAGCCCGGCAAGGCATTTCGTGAGGATTTTGATAAATACCCGAATTTGATCGGCGGGATGGAACGGCTGCTGTGTCCGCGCGTCCACTTTAAGTGTGTCATTGTTGACGGGGCGTTTGCCTATACCGGCAGTGCTAATCTGACAGGAGCGGGAATGGGGGCCAAGTCCGAGAAGCGGCGCAATTTTGAATCCGGAATTGTGACGACCGACCCGGCGATGGTCAAAGCGGTCATGGAGCAATTCGATACGGTCTGGAGGGGGGCGTATTGTACGGATTGTCAGCGCAAAGATTACTGTGCAGAGTTTAAGGACATATTAAACAAGTGAATTTGGCTTGATAAAGGGGAAACAATCAAATTAGCCGGTTGCGGATTATTGGAAGATTGAGCAGCATCTCTGGATGTGGGTCAGTACCTGTTTCGTATCGGAAGAATCCGTTACGACGGCATCAAATCCCTGCTGCTGAAGATTATCAGCTTCCTTTTCGCTGAGACCGCCTGCTATTGCGATGAGTGAACAATCCGCCAATTCCTGGTTATTGCGGACATAATTGCAGACATTCTGTGCGTCAATGTCGCGGCTCATCAGGTCGATCAGAATGACATTGGGTGAGAATTTCTGTGCCAATAACCCGGCGTCAAAACTGCTGTGGGCGCATTTGACTTCGAAACTGCCTTTGGTTTGGAGCTCATCGGCGAAGCGGGCGGCATATTCGACCTGGCTGTCGATCACCAAAATCCGAATCTTCCCTTTTTCGAGGCTGTCGGTCGGAATATTGTGTTCTTTCATAAAGCGAATCAGTTCGCTGAGTGGAATTCTGCGATCTTTGGAGCCGGGGATGCGGTATCCTCTTAATTGGCCGTTGTCAAACCATTTTGTCACCGTTCGGGGGGCAACATTACAAATTTGGGCTACCTGCCCGGTTGTTAAGACATCTTTCCTAATCATCATCAAATATAACTCCATAATCGGCCTTGGGCCGAGTGGTCGCTTTTTCCATATTTTTTTGGTCTGCCGTTTCCTTTGTCCGGCAGTCAAATATCGGCTGGTTTGAGGCCGTAAATAACAAGGGAAAAGGAAAAACATTCTTTTTTGTTATTTTAGGAATGTTTTTCGGCTGGTTTGTCCGATAAGTCCAATGATTTTTTGTGGATATCCTAAACAACCTTTCCGGGTCTTGAATTGATAGCTTATTTTGACGGTTTTGTCAGGAGAATTTTTCTTGACCCAAATTGTAAATAATGTTACAAAAAAGAATAAGACATCTTGGTTTTTTAGATGTTTGTTAAAAGTTTGTACCATCGGGACGGTGAGTCATATTTATATTCTTTCCGGTGGTGGTTTATTTAAGACAACTTGCAGTGGGCGAGTTGCAGACAGTGCTTCAAGAACATCGCACTCGTTTGGTAGGGCGAAAGGCGAAAAAAAGTTATAGGGAGCAATCTTCGCCAAGTCCAAAATCTCAAACGAATCGGTGAGTATGGCGAAAGGAAATTTTGGTGATAATGTTTGTTAATTCCTGTGGCGTAAAAGGAATTTGCCGGAGTTTTGAACTGTTGAAAACCAGGTTTTTTGTAAAAAAAAGCCTGTTTAAGTTCAAAAAGGGGGATGGTCTATAATTTAGTAACCCGGTGTATTAAGACGCGCGTTATCACGGTTATTGATTGATTTTGTTTTCCTGACGCAATCACTTCTTGTGCCTGTGTTTGTATCTGGCGTCTGCCTTTTCATCTGCAAGCCAATAGAAGAACGACTCCGTTTTTAGAGAAAGGTGCGGACAATGGTAATATTGGCAGAAATTCAATTAGAGATTCTTTTTTTAGGTTTGGTACTGGGTATCGCGGCCGGTGGGGTGGCTGTTTTTGCCGTGCAGCGTATGCTGGCCAATTCGCGTTCCAAAGCACTGACCGAAGAATTGGAAAATCGTATCGAAACGGCCAAGAAACAGGCCGAAACCATCCTCAAGGAAGCACATCTGGACGCGGCCAGCGAGGTTATGAAAAAACGCGAAGGACTTGCCAATGAAATGAACGCAAGGGAAAATGAGCTTCGCAAGCAAGAATTAGACATGTCACGTCGAGAAAATGTGATGGAACGAAAGCAGGAGAAGCTCCAGCAACAGGAAAAGCAGCTTAACAACACCGAAAAAGAGCTCAATCGTCAGCTAAATTCGGCTCAGAATCGCAACAAGGAATTGTCGGCATTGCTTACCCAGCAGAAAAATCAGCTTTTGAAAATCACGTCGCTGGATATTGAACAGGCAAAGGAAATGCTGCTTATGCGGTTGGAAGATGAATGTGACCGCGAAATGAGCCAGGTTATTCAGCGTAAAGTCGTCCAGGCAGAAGAAACCGCCGAGGAAAAGTCCAAAGAGATTATTAACCTGGCGATACAGCGATATGCCGCCGAGCAGACCTGTGATGTCAGCGTTTCGATGGTGGATATCCCCAGCGACGATATGAAAGGGCGGATTATTGGGCGTGAAGGGCGAAACATTCGCGCCTTTGAAAAAGCGACCGGTGTGGATGTCATTGTGGACGATACGCCGGGGGTGATTGTGGTCAGCGGTTTTAACCCCATTCGCCGGGAAGTGGCCCGCTTAAGTATGGAACGGCTGATTCAGGACGGCCGCATTCACCCGACCCGGATTGAAGAGGTCGTCAATCTGACGAAAAAGGATGTTCATGCCCGTGTGACTCAAATCGGCAAAGAAGCCGCCGAAGAAGTGGATGTTCGCGGCCTGAACAATAAAATTATCGGGATGTTGGGGGCGCTGCATTATCGCACCAGTTATGGTCAGAATGTATTGCGGCACAGTGTGGAAGTAGCGTTTTTGGCGCAGGTGATGGCCGATGAGCTTGGACTGGACGGCTCGATTGCCAAACGTGCGGGACTGCTGCATGATATCGGCAAGGCGATGGATCGTGAAATTGAAGGCGGCCATCCGGCCATTGGGACGAATTTCCTGCGGCGGTTTAAAGAATCGCCCGTCATTCTCAATGCGGTCCAGGCCCATCATGGCGACATTCCGGCTGATAATGCTTATACACCGTTGGTCGCCGCTGCCGATGCAATCAGTGCCTCACGTCCGGGAGCGCGTCGTGAAACTCTGGAACGCTATATCAAGCGGCTTGAAAAGCTGGAGGAAATCGCCTCTTCTTTTGAAGGAGTTGAGAATAGTTATGCGATTCAGGCCGGCCGCGAAATTCGCGTGATTGTCGATGCGGAAAAAATCAAGGATGAATCCGCCATGAAGACAGCGCGGGATATTGCCAAGAAGATCGAAGAGGAAATGACCTATCCCGGCGAGATTAAAGTGACACTGCTGCGTGAAGTACGCTGTGTCGAATATGCTCGATAACGAAACCGCGGATTTCGCGGATTGACGCAGATTATTATTGATCTTTTTCTCGGTTTTTAATCAGTGGAAATCTGTGTAATCCGTGGTTAAAATAAATAATCGGAGCGATAATGAAAGTAAATGTTCTTTGTATCGGTGATATTGTCGGACGCCCGGGACGGCGGATTCTCTCCCATCAATTGCTTCCGCTGGTCCGGGAACACAGTATTGACTGCGTGATTGTCAATGCCGAAAATGCCGCGGGGGGGTCGGGCATCACACCGCAGATTTATGATAAGTTATGCAAGTATGGTGTCCACTTAATCACATTGGGTGACCATTGTTATCG
>JADHXS010000100.1 GCA_016782835.1 Phycisphaerae bacterium
GGAGTTTTCAAACAATCCCAACAGCCCCAGTCCCGGGTCCACCGGTTCGGCCAACAGTTGACGTGCCGTTTCCAAAAGAGTCTGGCGATAATGAACCGTATCTTCCTTGAGCAGTTTGGCGACGGTGGCATCGCAGCAGAGTTCTCGCAGGTTTTGCAGCGTCCGGCGAATCATCCACAGCAGCGGGTTGAACCAATAGGCGATTTGCAACATCATATAAACGGCGTGAACGAGCAAGTCCCCGCGTTTGATGTGGGCCAGTTCATGCAGGAGAATGTGTTCGGTGTGGCGGGCAGTTGTGGCATGGCCATCCTGGCCATGATGCATCCCGGCGCGCCGGGAGATGCCCGTGCCACTATTACAAGCTTTAAATTTTTCCGCGGGCATCAGCAGGACCGGGCGAAAAATGCCAAAGACCGCCGGACAGGAAACCTTGTCCGTCAAAATCACCTGCGGAAGCCGTTTGAGATTGAGCTTCTGTGCCGCGGATTGGAGCTGTTCGTGGAAACGTTCGGGAAGCTGGATTCCCGCCTGCGCGCCAATGACAGAGGGAGCGGGAATGACAGAAAGGGTGTGTTCTCTGCGTAAACCGGACAGCCGGACAATCAGCCATGCGGACAATACCGCGATTCCCGCCAGCCAGACAAACATGGACCAGACCTTCCACGATAAAGATATTTTGTTTTGTGTCGCCCCGTTGGGGTTTGATTGCATGATGCTATCTGTTCCGGGGGTTGTACCCCCGGCTACTGTATTATGGCCCTTCGGGCCTGTATCTGACCGCTCCATGCTTGCTGAAACGCTATTTAAATCCGGCGTTTCCAACTGCCGGCTGGAAGCCGGCGTTATGTTCATATTATCCGGTGTATCGGTGCTTAACCGCTCCATGACTGTCGCGGCTCTGAAGGCGGCGGCGGGGATTTGCGAGGTGATGCTGGTTGGGCTGGTCCATGTCGGCGGTATCAGTAGTTTAATCAGCACCAGCATCCACAACGCATACCGTACCTGCGGCCAAGCCCATTTGCGTATCAGCAAATCGACGGCCCAGATGATGCCGATCAAAACCGCCGTCTGCCAGAGCATCGCAAACTGCCAAATAAACCATTTGTCCGCAATGGTGTTCAATAAAGTAGTCATTCCTGCTCTCCTTTCTGCTCGCCTGTTTTCAGTGCCTGTAATAAATCCTCTTTTTGTTTGTCTGAGAGTTTTTGGTCTTCCAATAAAAAGTGCATGAGCGGCCCGAACGCCCCGTCAAAGGCCTGATTAGCCAGTGACTTGAGTGCACTGCGCTGGGCGTTTTGCCGCGTCAAAATCGGCTCATAAACCGCCACATTTCCTTTTTTAGACTCTTTGACCGCATTTTTATCGGTCAGTCTTGTCAGCATGGTTTTGATGGTGGTGTAGGCCCATTTGATGTCGCCGGGCAGACGATCGGCGATTTGCCGGGCCGTAGCAGGCCAGTTTTCCCACAGGGCATTCATGATTTGCCATTCGGCTTCCGTCAGTTTCATGGTGTCTCCTTTCGTGTCTTCTACAAACGTAAAAGCGATTCTACTACATATGTAGAAGCTGTCAACCGAAAAATGTTACAAAAAAAATATTTTTTTGAAAAAAATTACACCACTCCAAAAGTCTTGTATTTGAGAGTTGGGGATTGTATTTATCCGCTGGTTTTGTTATATTAACGTGTTCGACTTGTTTTTTCGTTTGAACAGTCTATACTGCCCTTTCAGGGCGGTTTTGTATTTCGGATTTCATTCCCCCAGGGCGTTGCCCTGGGCTATATTATATTGGCCCTTCGGGCCGTTATTGATGCTGAAAGACTGTGTTTTGAGCAAAGAAAGAACAGAAAAGGGATTGGTGCTTTGGCTGACGGGGCTGAGCGGCTCCGGCAAAAGTACCCTTGCGGAAAAACTGTATGACGAGTTTGACCGTCTCGGTAAAAAAGTCGAACGACTGGACGGCGATGTGTTGCGGGGTGTTTTTCCCAATACCGGCTTTTCCAAAGAGGCTCGCGACGAGCATATCAAACGGGTCGGTTTCATGGCATCGCGCTTGGAATATCACGGGGTCATCGTTATCGCCTCGTTTATCTCACCGTATCGTGCGGCACGGGATTTTGTCCGAAATTTGTGCAAAAATTTTATCGAAATCCATGTCAAGGCTTCGCTGGATGAATGCAAACGGCGTGATGTGAAAGGTTTATACAAAAAAGTTCTGTCCGGCGAGATTAAGTCCTTTACCGGAATTGACGACCCATACGAAGAACCCGTGCAGCCGGAAATTAGTGTCGATACGGAGCATCAGACGGTTGAGCAGTCAGCGGCACAGATTATGGCGTATCTGAAACCTTATTTACAGGGATAAAACGTGGAGCATTTGAATCATTTAGAAAGTCTGGGCATTCATATTCTGCGGGAGGCATATGCCAACTTCAAAAATCTGTGCATGCTCTGGTCCATCGGCAAAGACAGCACGGTTTTGCTCTGGCTGGCTCGCAAGGCGTTTCTGGGACATGTGCCGTTCCCGCTGGTGCATATTGACACGCACTACAAAATCCCGGAGATGATTGAGTACCGGGACCGACTGACAAAAGAATGGCATCTGGATATGGTTTATGGCGAGAACCGGGAAGCACTGGATGCAAAAAAAACTTACCCCGACGGCAACGTCGACCGACTGACTTGCTGTAAGAATCTCAAAACCGATGCACTGAAACATACGCTCAGCGGGCAATGGCCGCGATATCGATTCAACCATGCACTGGGCCGTTATGAAGTGGACGCCAACACCGAACCGTTCACTGGTGTGATCGTCGGTCTGCGGGCCGATGAAGAAGGCTCACGGTCGAAGGAACGTTATTTTTCACCACGCGACCGGCAAAATGAATGGGACATTGCCGACCAGCCGCCGGAGTTCTGGAACCAGTTTAAAACGGATTTTGCCCCCGGTACGCATGTTCGCGTTCATCCGCTGCTGGACTGGACGGAACTGAACATTTGGGAATATATCGATCGGGAAAAGATTCCCACGGTTTCGCTCTATTACAACCAGGGCGACGGCAAACGGTATCGTTCACTGGGTTGTTATCCCTGTACATTCCCGATAGACTCGCAGGCGAAAAATCCAACCGAGATTATCGAGGAGCTGCGCAGCGGTCAACTGTCGAATATCGCCGAACGGTCCGGCCGGGCACAGGACGCCGAGGACGGCGGCGGGCTTGAGACACTCAGACGCGAAGGATACATGTAATGAAATTCCATGCAAAAGAAGATCGAAGTTTCGCCAAAACGATCACATGGCGAATTCTGGCAACGATGACAACAATGTTGCTTGTGTGGCTTGTTTATCCTGATATTACCAAAGCGGTGACTATCGGTTTGGCCGAGTTTTTTATCAAGATGATTGTTTATTACAGTCACGAACGGGCATGGGCACGAATTTCCTGGGGACTCATATCGTATGACTAATAAAAAAAACGAGCAAATGAATATTGTTATCGCCGGTCATGTGGATCACGGCAAGAGTACCGTTATCGGGCGATTGCTGGCTGATACCGACTCGCTGCCGAAAGGTAAATTACAGCACGTTAAAGAAACCTGCCGGCGAAACAGCAAACCCTTCGAATATGCGTTTCTGCTGGATGCGCTCAAGGATGAACAGTCACAGGGCATCACGATTGACGTGGCCCGTGTCTTCTTCAAAACAGCGAAACGGCATTACATTATTATTGATGCACCGGGGCATATCGAATTTTTAAAAAATATGGTAACCGGTGCCTCCCGCGCCGAAGCGGCTCTGCTGGTCATCGACGCCGAGGAAGGCGTACAGGAAAACTCTCGCCGGCACGGCTATATGATTTCCATGCTGGGCATCAAGCAAATGGTGGTGGTGGTCAACAAGATGGATTTAGTAGGCTATGACCAACAGGTCTTTAATAACATCGTTAACGAATACACGGATTTTTTAAACGGCATTGGCCTGACCGCCAAGGCCTTTCTGCCGGTCAGCGGCATGGAAGGTGACTCCATCGCCGCGTTAAGCGAAAAGATGCCCTGGTACAACGGACATACCGTGCTGGAAGGGCTGGATAGTTTTGAGAAGGAACCCCTGCCAACCGACAAACCCTTCCGAATGCCGGTACAGGATGTATATAAATTTACCAAAACTGGAGATAAACGGCGGATTGTCGCCGGAACGGTGGATACCGGTTCGGTCTCTGTCGGCGATAAGATTGTTTTCTATCCGTCGGGTAAACAGAGTACGGTCAAATCCCTGGAACGCTTTAACGCCGAATCACCAAAAGTCTTTTCCGCCGGCAGCGCTGCCAGCCTTACACTGGAACAACAAATTTATATCGCACGCGGCCAGCTTGCCGCGCGGGCCGACCAGTCCACCCCCAAAGTCAGCAAACGCTTGCGCGTTAATCTGTTCTGGATGGGTAAAAATCCAATGGAGAAAGGCAAGGACTATATCCTGAAAGTCGGAACGGTCAAGGAGCCGGTACGTATCGAAGAAATCATCAGTGTCATGGACGCTTCGGATTTAAGCTCTGCGTGCCAGAAAGACAGTATCGAATATCATGATGTTGCCGAATGCATTCTTTCCTGTCAGCATGCCATCGCGTTTGATATGATTGAGGAGCTTCCTGCCACAGCCCGATTTGTTATCGTCGATGACTATGAGATTCGCGGCGGCGGCATTATTCGTGAATCGTTGGCGGACGAACAGCAGCAAATGCGTCAACAGGTCATGCAGCGTAATCTGAAATGGGCCGGCAGCACCATCGGTCGGGAACAGCGGTGGGAACGCTACAATCAGAAGGCCGCTTTGATTCTCTTGACCGGCAAACGAAATGTCGGCAAAAAAACACTGGCTCGCGCCATCGAACTACGATTGTTCGCCGACGGTAAAACGGTTTACTTTATGGGCATCGCCAATGTTCTCTACGGCGTCGATGCCGACATTAAGACGCCCGGAACCGACAAACCACATCGTCCTGAACATCTGCGACGATTAGCGGAGGTCGCCAACATCCTGCTGGACGCCGGGGTCATCCTTGTCGTTACCGCCATTGGACTAACGCAAAAGGAACTGGAGATTATTCACAATGTGGTGGACAGCGACCTGATCGAACCAATCTGGCTGGGCGATGATCCCACTGATATTGATTTTTCCATGAAGGTTCCGAACCTGAATAATCTCGATGAAACAGTGGACAATGTCAAAGCCTTACTGCAACGTAAAGGCATCATTTTTAAGCCATAAAGGAAAACGCCTGCCTCATGGATTATTCAAACGTATTGGAACGGATTGGAAAAGCGCTGGTCGCGGCAACAGCAGCCCTGAAAGAATTTACCCCCGGCAAAATACAATCCACATTGAAAACAGGCGGCAACCCGGTTACCGAAGCGGACGTGCGGTTAGATAAAATCCTGAAAAAAGAATTGTTAAGAGACGATGAAGGCTGGCTGTCAGAAGAAACAAAGGATGACCTTTCAAGACTTGACAACGAATGCGTCTGGATCGTGGACCCGCTGGATGGAACGCGAGAGTTTATCGAAGGAATTCCGGAGTGGTGTATATCGATTGCTTATATTGTCAACGGACAACCCCAAGCGGCGGGAATCTGCAACCCCGCAACAAATCAGACTTTTCTGGGAACTCGCAACAACGGCATAACCCTGAACGGAAAGCCCGCCCAAATCAGTCAAAAACAAGACATGGACGGCGCCACGGTACTGGCCAGCCGAAGCGAGGTTAAACGCGGCGAATGGAAACAGTTTGAAAATGCGCCGTTTGAGATTATTCCAATGGGCTCGGTCGCTTATAAAATGGCTCGTGTCGCAGCGGGACTCGATGACGCCACATTTACCCTGGTACCCAAGAATGAATGGGATGTTGCCGCCGGCTGGTTACTGATAGAGGCCACAGGCGGAAAAGTCCTGGACAAAGACGGAAATGTAAGAGTATTCAACCAGCAAAACCCCCTGTTGAGCGGACTAATTTCAGCCAACCCAATCCTTCATGAAAAACTTTCCCGCCTCTGCGAATAAGGATTTAAACCCATGAAAATTCACTGCTTGGCACACGTACCGTTTGAAGACGCCGCCAACATCGGCCGCTGGGCACAAGACCGCGGCCATACGTTAAACTATACCCATTTCTTCCGCAATGAAATCCTGCCCGACATCAACTCCTTCGACATGCTCGCCATCATGGGCGGCCTGATGAACATCTACGAACACGACGCCTACCCGTGGCTCGTCGGCGAAAAAGCATTTATCAAAGACGCTATCGACGCGAGCAAAAAGGTCATCGGCGTCTGTCTGGGCAGCCAAGTCATCGCCGACGTATTGGGCGGCAAGGTCACCCAGAATCCGCAAAAGGAAATCGGCTGGCACACTGTCACCTTGACCGAAGCCGGGCAAAATTCTCCCGTCTTTTCCGACATCCCAAAAGAAATGGACGTTTTCCAATGGCATGGCGACGCCTTTTCAATCCCGCCGGGAGCGATTCATCTGGCGACAAACCAAACCTGTGCCAATCAGGCTTTCCTCTATGGCAGTCATGTGCTCGGACTGCAATTTCACCTCGAATACTCACGGGAAAGCATCGAAAAAATGTTGACCCATTGTGCCGATGAACTGGTTGACGGTCCCACTATCAACGACCCCGAAACCATCCGCGCAAGCTGTGACAAAATCCCCCAAATAACCGATTGGCTTTACACAATCCTGGACAACTTCGCGGCATTTTAACCCAAAAGAACGAAAAAACGCCAAAAATACAGTATCGTTTTAAAAATCCTAACCTATTTATGTAGCTTTTTTCAAATAAAAGAACTATAGTGAAGCAGAATGTTAATACAGAGGCTCAGTCCTCGCTATTTCTAACCAGACCTGATGATTTTTGGGGTCGAAAACAAAGAATGGAGGCCATTATGGCTAAAAAAATGTATGTAGGAAACCTAAGCTACGATGTCGATGCAGACACGTTGACAGCTTGGTTTTCGGCCCATGGAACCGTAGAATCAGTCCACATCGTCACGGATCGCGAAACCGGTCGAAGCCGGGGCTATGGCTTTGTCGAAATGAGCAACGAAGAAGAAGCTCAGGCGGCCATTGATGCTCTGAATGGAACCGAACATGAAGGCCGGGCGATCAAAGTCTCTGAAGCCAATCCCCCCAAGTCTCACAGACCTCGCGGCGGTGGTGGTGGTGGAAGACGCTTCGGCAGTGGCGGTGGCGGCGGATTCCGCGGCGGCAACCGCAGCAGTGGCGGTGGACGGCCCGGCGGTAACCGAGGCGGTAGTGGCGGTGGCGGCGGCGGATATGGTAGCGGCGGAGGCGGAAGACGTTCCTACTAAACGAAAATCACCTCACACAACAATAAAAAAGAACGGCCTGCACGATTTTGGTTGCAGGCCGTTCTTATTTGCACCATAAAAAGTGTCATTCTGCGTCTTACGAAGAATCTCAAAGCTCGCAGTTAGATATCCTTCACTTCCTTCAGGATGACTGGACACAACTTTTTACCGGATCACCTTAACCGCTTCGGCAATATGGGCCGGTGTGGTTCCGCAGCAGCCGCCAAGAATTGCCGCCCCGGTCTGTTGGATTTTCACCAGTGCGTCGGCATAGTCCTGCGGCGACAATTTATAAACCGTCTTGTCGCCCTTTAATTCCGGCCGTCCGGCATTTGGCTCAGCCAGCAAAAGTACGCCGGTTCCTTCGAGTACCTGTGCATAATTCTGTGCCAGTTTGATATAGCCGTCCATATCGAGCGTCCCGCAGTTAAAGCCTAACGCAGCCATGCCTAACGGTACAAGCTGCACAGCGGCCTGTTCGGGCGAAACGCCCATCATGGTCCGCGCCGCCTGGCCCGCCGGGTCATAAGCCAGCGACACCAATACCGGCAAATCAGAAACACTTTGCACGGCCTCAATCGCCACCTTGATTTCATCCAGCGCGGTCATGGTCTCGATGATAAACCCGTCAACACCGCCTTCCAGCAGTCCCTTCGCTTGTTCGGCAAATGCCGCCTTGAGCGCCTCGGGGCTAACCATACCCAGCGGTTCGAGAAAATCACCACAGGGACCGATATCACCCAATACATAGCGATTCTCACCGGCGGCTTCGCGTGCCAGATTGGCCGCGGCAAGGTTAATTTCATAAATCTTATTGGCATACCCATGCCGTTTGAGAACCAGCCCGTTGGCGCCGAAGGTGTTCGTAATAATCGCGTCGATGCCGGCATCGAGATACTTTTGATGCACGGTCTTGACCGTCTCCGGCGAATCTATATTCAGCATATCATTGCAGCAGCCAGCAGGCGCACCGGCTTCGATCAACTGCGTCCCCATCGCCCCGTCCAAAAAAAAGACCCCCTGCCCCAAACGTTCAGCTAATCCAATCCGCACAATCAACACCTTTCTGACTTTTACGCTCCACACATACTGTCATTCTGAGCGAAGCGAAGAATCTATTTAAAAAGCCATCAGCCGTCAGGCTGATCCCACATTTTTTATATTTAATATTTGATATTTTATTTTGCTTCTAATACTACAGCGCCACATAATTATGAATTACCCTGAAAACAACAACGTAAATTCTCGACTTCGATGCCCAAGGCTCGCAACTTCTGCCGCTTTCGCAGGACATGATGTTCTCTTGCCTGCTGATTGTGCTTTTGG
>JADHXS010000101.1 GCA_016782835.1 Phycisphaerae bacterium
GCATTATTGAAGTATACCGGTTTTGAAAATTTCAGGATAGAAATCAGTGCCATTTTTGAAAATGACCCGCGGAAAATAGGTCGTATGGTAAAAAAAATGAAGATTGAAGAAATATCCAATTTCCGGACTCTTAAAAAAAGAAATATATCGATTGCGATTGTTGCGGTTCCTGCCACAGAGGCCCAACATGTAACAGACAAATTGGTCGAGGCAGGTGTCGGTGGAATCCTGAATTTTGCACCCTCTTACCTTTCTGTTCCTCATAGTGTAAAAGTTGTCAACATTGATATAGGGGTAAGTCTTGCTTGTCTGCCTTATTATCTGCCGGCCGGTGCCTGACAATAAAATAAATAAGTGAGGTGAACGAAGGTGGAGACTTTTTTCTTAAGCAGGCTCAGACCGCTGTTCGATGTGATTGCCGAACAAAGGGAACTTTATGTCCCTCACAGTGAGGAAGGGCACTTTTCATTTACTCGATATGATTCCAGTCAGACCCGGGAAATAGAATTTAATGAATTGCGCCTCTGCCAACCCATCAAGCAATTTCTCTTCCCGTTAAGAGAAATTGCCGCAGTTTTTCCCGAACCGACTGAAAGTCCTGACATTAAACCTTTTGCCATTTATGGCTTGAAAGACTGTGATTTACGGGCTATCCAAATTTTGGATAAAGTTTTTGCCGAAGAAGAATTCTGCGATCCTTCCTATCTGCAGCGAAGGGAAAAAATGCTGATCATTTCATCGGATTGTTATAATCCCTCCGAAAGTTGTTTTTGCACGATGATGGATGGGGACGTATTTCCTCAGGCCGGTTATGACCTGAATATTTCGAAGATCAAAGATGGTTACATTGTCCAGGCCGGCTCTGACAAGGGGCTTCTGCTGTTGAGAGAAAATGAATCGCTGTTTGCAGATGTTCCTCATGCGGCCCTCTCAGAAAGAGATGAAAATAGGGTTCAGGCACGAAAACAGCTCGAAAACATGCTTGCAGATTATCAATTTGATACACCTATTAACCACATTGTAAATGAAGGATGCCAGTCGGATATCTTTGATAATGAAGCCAAAGGGTGTGTCGAATGTCAGGCCTGCACACGGATATGTCCGACATGTCATTGTTTCTATCTGTACGATGAAAAACAGAAGGATTATTATCAAAAGATGAAAATCTGGGACAGTTGCGTTCGGCTCGACTACGCCACTGTAGCCGGAGGCGAGAATCCCCGCAAATTGCTGACCAATCGAACGCTCCATCGTTTGATGCATAAATTTGTATTCTTTCTGGATCGATATGGGATTCAAATGTGTGTCGGATGCGGTCGCTGCATTGATGCCTGTGCGGGTGAAATGAATATTCGTGATGTATTAAAAAAGCTGTACGAGGAATCTAAAGTTAATAATTCGAAATTGAAAAATGGTCAAAAATCCGTACCAACCGATTAACGCTCAAATTGTTGACATTATCGATGAATCGCCGACGATAAAAAGTTTTGTGATCGAACCGGAAGAGGCGATTTCATTTAAAACGGGCCAATTTGTCGAACTGACGCTGCCGGGTGAAGGAGAAGCGCCGTTTACGCCCTCGTCCTCGCCGAATCAAACAGCGCAGATGGAAATCACCATTATGAAGGCCGGGCACGTCACAAACCTGCTTCATGCATGCCAAAAAGGACAACCAGTGGGAATTCGAGGCCCCTATGGGAACGGCTATCCCGTTGATATGTTCGCCGGAAAAGAAATCTATATCGTTGGCGGCGGCGTAGGCCTTGCCCCAATACGTTCATTGCTTTTAACGCTGATTAGTCGGATTAAAGATTATAAAAGAGTTGTATGTCGTTTTGGTGCGAAGACTCCGGAGGACTTCATTTATAAAGAGACGCTTTTTGGTCAATGGCAAAATATTGATGGCCTGGAAATCAAATTGACCGTCGATAACGCTAATGGCAAATGGAAAGGGAATATTGGGGTCGTAACAACGATACTAAAATCTGACGATGTTAACATTCAAAACGCCGTTGCGATTGTATGCGGCCCTCCGATTATGATGAAGTTTGCAACCTTTGATCTTGTCAAACAAGGTTTCAAGCCTGAAGATATTTACTTGTCGATGGAAAAAAATATGAGTTGCGGAATCGGTAAATGCGGACATTGTATGGTTGGAAAATATTATGTCTGCAAAGATGGCCCGGTTTTAACACTGAAACAACTGAAAGAGTATCCTGACATCTGGGACTGACGAAATAAACTTTTGACGGAAGTCGATATGGCAAAAAAATTAATTATTGACCTATCAAAATGCAAGCAACAGGATTTATCTCGTGTGCAGTGTTCCTACAGGCATCATCCCGGGAATAATGGGGTTAAAACGCTGTTGGAAAAAATCCATTTTGCATTGATTTGCCGCAAATGTCATAGCGCCCCCTGTGTAAAAGCTTGTCCGCGGAAAGCATTAGAGAAAATTCCCACGGAAAAACAAGATGAAGGTATTCTTAAGCGAGCAGAGATGCTGTGTACGGGGTGCGGGACGTGTGCTATTGCCTGTCCGTTTGGAACCATTTATACCGATTTGATCCCGTATGTCGCAAATCTGTGCGATTTGTGCAAAAAACGGCTGAAAAAGGGCGAAAAGCCCTTGTGTGTTCAGACCAGTGAGAATGGAAGCATTGATTACGGTATTGTACCGAATGACGCTGAGTATGTAGAACCGTTTGAAAATATTGTTGTTAAAGTACCAAAAGGGGCTCTCTGGGAGCCGTTTTTGAAAAACAATCAGGGAACTTAAGACAATGGAAGTTATCAGACATTTATTTTGGTTATTGGTTTTTCCCGGATTTTTATTCACTGTCATCCTTGGATTATACGCATGTTGGATTGTCAGAAAAGTTACGGCTCTCATCCACCATCGAATTGGGCCGCCGGTTTTACAGCCTCTCTACGATGTTTTAAAACTATTGGGTAAAGAAACGCTGATTCCTGAAGCAGCCAACAAGACAGTTTTTATTTCCGCTCCTGTGGTTGGTTTTGCATCCGTGCTGTTGCTGTCCATACTGCTTTGGGCGGTGGATTTTTCCCCGGCAAATGAAAATGGAATGTTTTTGGGAGATGTGATTGTCGCAATCTATCTAATGGTTATCCCTTCTCTGGCGTTGATATTGGGCAGTTCGGCCAGCGGCAGCCCTCACGCGGCCATTGGAACCGCCAGGGAAATAAAACTGGTAACGTCCTATGAACTGGTATTGGTGATGGCGTTTATTGTTGTGCTGATTAAAGCGATGACTTTTCATGGGATTTCCGATGCACAGAACGATATTCAATTGTTGAGTCTTTCGGCAATCACTCAGTACCAACATACGCCGATTATGAGTATTTCCGGATTTCTGGCTTTTCTTGCGGCCTTATTATGCGTTCAGGCCAAATTAGGTTTTACGCCGTTTGATATTCCTGAGGCGGAAACGGAGATTGCCGGAGGTGTCCTCATTGAGTATTCAGGGGCCTTGTTGGCTCTCTGGAAGATGATGCAGGCAATCATGCTCGTGGCTTTGCCGCTGTTTTTGGTTGTTTTATTTATGGGCGGAATCGGTACAAGTTTTGGTTCCATCGCCTTGGGAACAGGGAAATATGTGCTTGTTTTGGTTTTATTGATTCTGATCAAAAACACAAATCCCCGGATGCGGATAGATCAGGCTGTTAAATTTTTCTGGTTTTACTGTGGACCGGTAATGGCTATCGCAATTGTTCTTGCGATGTTAGGCAAATTTTATGGTAAATGGTGGTTATAAGGCAGAACGATGAACTGGAAGATTTGGTCCCTTAAAAAATCGCCCTGGGTTTTTCACGTCAATACGGGTGCGTGTAACAACTGTGATATTGAAGTTGTCAATTGCCTGACCCCAAAGTTTGATGTGGAACGATTTGGCGTAACCCTGGTGGGTTCCCCTCGACACGCCGATGCGCTTCTTGTTACAGGGGTTGTTACCGCTCAAGCCGCACCTCGGCTGATACAGGCTTATCAGCAGGCGCCGAAGCCCTGTGTTGTTTTTTCTATCGGCGCCTGTGCTTGTGGGACGGGAATATTCCATAAAGGATATCATGTCGTCGGACCGGTTGATAAAATCATCCGGGAAATTGACCCCAATGCGATCATTGCTTATGTCCCGGGTTGTCCTCCGAAACCGGAGGCCATGATTTCCGGTATTGTGAAAACGTTAAATGCGCTTTAGAGGCAAAATATGAATCCCCAAGAATTAGTTGAAAAACTGAATATCCTGAAGCCGCGATTGACGGGATTTGAGCAGCCGCTGGAAAACAGAATTTATCTGCACTGTGAATCCGAAAATTGTTTCGAGATAAATAAGTTTCTATTTCAAGATATTGGATCTCGATTCGTAATTGCGACCGCAATCGATTGTGAGCAATATTTTGAAATACTTTATCATTACAGTTATGACCAGACCGGTTGTGTTATTAATCTGAAGTGTTTTATCCGGGATCACGAACGTCCGCAGGTAGAATCGATCACTCCTCTTGTCCCAGGCGCAGAATGGATCGAGCGTGAAATGCATGATCTGGAAGGCATTGATTTTAAAAATCATCCTTGTCTGGAAAGATTGATTCTTGCTGATGATTGGCCGGAAGGTGAGTATCCGATGAGGAAAGACTGGAACAATGAAAAAGAAATTTAAATTACCCATTCTTGCTACAGGACCCGTTCATCCGCTTCAGGAGGAAATGGAGTTTTTCCAGTTATACGTAGATGGCGAAACGGTTGTCGATATCGATGTCAGATTGTCCTATAATCATCGAGGGATCGAAAAAATCAGCGAATCGCTTCAATTTGACCAAGTGCCGTTTTTGGTATCTCGTATCTGTGGGATCTGTTCGGCTTCCCATCCCTTAGCCTATGTTCAGGCAGTTGAAGAAATTGCCGGCATCATACCGCCGGAACGAGCACTGTATGTACGAACCATCATTAACGAACTGGAACGCATTCACAGCCATATCTTGTGGGTTGGTTTGGCGGGGCATTTTATCGGATATGAAACCGTTTTTATGTGGGCCTGGAAATACCGCGAGCCGGTATTAGATATGCTGGAGAAAATAACCGGAAATCGGAATAATTACGGCAATGTCAAAATTGGCGGCTGCCGGGAGGACTTGCCCGAAGGGATCGAAGAAGAGATCTATCCAATTCTGGACCAGATCGAAAAGAAAATGGACATGCTCACAAAAGCGGTTTTGGATGACCCCATATTGCATGCTCGGCTTAAGGGTGTGGGCGTATTGAAAAAAGAAGATGCCGTAAACTACGCCGTAACCGGGCCGACGGCCAGGGCCAGCGGGATTCCGATTGATGTAAGACGCGATGATCCTTATGCAGCGTACGATTTGGTGGATTGGAATGTGTGTGTACAGGAAGAGGGCGATGTTTTTGCTAAAGTGGTTGTACGGCTGCTTGAAGTATTTGAAGCCATTAAAATCATTCGTCAGGCACTTGCAAAGCTACCTAAAGGTCCGATTACGACAGAAGTGAAGGAAATCCCTCCCGGAGAAGCAATCGGACGTGCGGAAGCCCCGCGAGGCGAAACATTCCACTACGTCCGAAGCGAAGGGGGTAATACCCCTGCCCGACATAAGGCTCGTGCGCCGAGTTATGTGAATGTTCCGTCCTTTAAAGCCAGTTGTATCGGTGAGAAAATATCGGATGTACTGATTACTCTCGCCGCGGTAGATCCCTGTTACAGTTGTACAGAACGTTTGGGCGTGGTGGCCCCGCGCTCCGGGAAAGTGATTTATGATTTTGATATGCTGCTTCAATTAAGCCGGGAAAAAACAACCAGGATACGAAAAGGACTATAACCGGAGATTAGGTAAATGGAAAAAATATTGCTCATGCCGATTTTTGTGCCTTTGGCTGTGGGGTTTGTTCTTTTGTTTACTCCGGCTAAATGGAAGTTGCTGCATAAAGGATGTGGGCTTATATTTTCCGTCTTTGCTTTTCTTGTGGCTGTCAAACTCTATACGATCGGAGAGATTGTGTTTGATCAGTCAATACTGGATATCTGGCAAGTGAAATTGAATCTGCTCCTTGAAACCAACCAGTTGAACACCTTTATCCTGCTTTTTGCGATGGGTTTTGGTCTTTTGATCAGTATTTATTCGATGAAAAATACCCCCGCTCCATGTCAATCTAATTTTTTCTACGGGGCTCTTTTATTGGCCATCGGTGGGTCTGCGGGGATTCTTTTGACAGGGCATTTGATTTTTCTTTTAATATTCTGGGAAATTGTTACTGTCTCTTTATACCTGTTAATTATCACAGGGGGGACTAAGTGTCGTTTTGCGGCTACAAAAAGCCTTGCGATGTTAGGAGCCTCAGATGGCGCTCTGTTGCTTGGAATTGGAATGGTCTGGGTTTTGTCCTCGGGAACATTTGAATTTATAGGCCTCCATATTCCCACAAATTCAGGTCTTTCGATAGTGGCATTTCTTCTGTTAATGATTGCGGCAATCACCAAAGCCGGGGCGATGCCTCTGCATACATGGCTCCCCACCAGCGGTGAATGTACTCAGGCGTCGATTATGGCGATATTGCCGGCGGCATTGGACAAGTTATTAGGGATTTATTTATTAGTAATCGTTGTGAGGGAAATATTCCTACTCCAATCCGGATTATTAAGCTTTATTCTTTCAGTGATCGGTGCTGCGACGATTATTTTAGCGGTGATGGTTGCAATGGTGCAACACAATCTTAAGAAACTTCTGTCTTATCAGGCAATCGCGCAAGTGGGCTATATGGTACTTGGGATTGCGACTCTGACGCCAGTGGGTATTGCCGGGGCAGTCTTTCATATGCTGAATCATGCTACCTATAAGTGCTGTTTATTTCTCTGCGGTGGTGCTGTCGAGCAGGTATCGGGGACGTCAGAATTAGACCGGTTGGGTGGATTAGGCAAGAAAATGCCTTGGACATTTGTTGCTTTTCTGATTGCTTCAATGAGTATGTCAGGTATTCCCCTGTTTGGTGGTTTTGTGTCGAAATGGATGGTGTATCAGGGTATTGTGCAAATGGAGAATGAACCGGGTGTAGCGGCAGGATTTTGGCCGCTTTGGTTGCTGGTTGCGATGTTTGGCAGCGCCCTGACATTGGCTGCATCCGTAAAAATCCTACACTCCATATTCCTTTCTCGTAAGCCCGATAGCTTGCCTGATGTTCGTGAGGTGTCTGCAGGAATGCTGATACCAATGATTGTTCTGGCCTTCTTATGTGTTTTCTTTGGCGTGTTCTATCAGATTCCACTGAAATACGTTATCTATCCTGCGTTGAATATCGAATGGGGAACGGCTATCATTGGAAGCTGGAATGCCTGGTTGGCGGCGATCTATCTTGCAGCCGGAGTTTTCATTGCGCTGCTGATTTTGCTGTTTTCACGGTCTTCAATAAAACAAAGAAGCGTTCCTACCTGGACATGCGGAGAAGTTCAGTCTAACGACGAGATGATTATTCCGGGGACGCATTTTTATAAAACAATTTCCTCTTTGTCGCCATTTAAGCAACTCTATCGTCTTCAGGAACAAGAGGATTTTGATTTGTACAACCATAGTGGAAAAATCGGATTGCTTTTTTCCGGGTTTTTAAAATGGATGCATTCCGGTCTTTTACCCGTCTATTTGGCATGGACAGCATTTGGATTGATTGTCATCTTAATTGTTCTTTGTAATATTTGGTGAATGAAATGGAACACTTAGAATTTTATATCTTGTTGTTGTTCGTCATTATCGGAGCCTTAGTGGCCGTTGAGACTAAAAATCTGCTTAGTGCGGTCATTTGTGTCGGAGCCGCAGGGTTTGGGGGGTCATTAATATTTCTGTTTTTAAGGGCTCCCGATATCGCCATCACGCAGATTGTAGTGGAAGTGTTGGCACTGGTTATTTTGATACGTGTGACGATTTCCCGCGACAAAACATTTATCAGCGGTGATTGGGAACTGGTTGGTGTCATCTTTTCTGTAGGATTCTTATTAATTATATTTCTGGCAGGGACAAAAGTATTTGATTCATTGCCAAAGTTTGGTTCTCCTTCATTTACAGTGAACAATCAACCCCAGGGTACCGCTTCTCAGCATTATATCCAAAACGGAGTCAATGATACGGGAGCGACCAATATTGTTACCTCTGTCATTTTGGATTATCGAGCCTATGACACACTGGGCGAAACGACGGTTCTATTTACATCGATTTTAGGGGCGGTAGTGATTCTCAGAAAGCAAAGCAGAACTCGACAGGAGACCGGACCATGAAAGGAATGACGCTGATTGTAAAAACGGTTAGCAGTTGGGTGAAGATACTTGTCTTTTTGTTTGGCATCTACATCATTCTTTTCGGTCATATTACACCGGGAGGCGGGTTTGCGGGCGGGGTGATTCTGGCCTGTTCTTATGTGCTCATCATGCTGGCGTTCGGTCGAGATTATACGGAAGAAAACCTGTCTTTAAAATTGGCGTCGAAGCTGGATTGCACCGGGGCGTTATTATTCATTGCGATTGCTCTGGTTGGATTCCTGTACGGCGGATTTTCATTTTTCTATAACTTTATTCAACAGGAATATTTGGCTGAAAAAGAAACCGCATTCAGATTGC
>JADHXS010000102.1 GCA_016782835.1 Phycisphaerae bacterium
TGAGCAACAAATTCGTCGGTATATCCAGGAACAAGAGAAACATGAAATTGAAGAAATGACTAACTAAGCCGAACGGCTCCTTTTAGGGGCCTTCCTCATACCACCAGTTCTACTGGTGGTACTTGATTGACAAAACCGTTTTGGCGTAGGATTTCGAGGTTGAACCGTTCGTAATGATTAACCGCTCCGGCACTGGCGGCGGATACGCACGAACAATATGCTGGAACGAATCTCCAATGGACCTTGGCTTCACTCAGGGAGACACTGATGGTTAGACGAAAACGGCCTTGATGACACCACAGAGTACATTCCGGAATAGATACTATTTAGTTCCGGGACGGCTTTTGGGCCGTCCCGGAATTTCTTCAAAGGAAAGGAAAGATATGAGAATGGCTAAAAAAGGATTTACCTTAATTGAGTTGCTGGTTGTCATTGCGATTATCGCGTTGCTGCTGTCGATCAGTTTGCCGGCTTTAAGGAAAGCCAAAGAGCTGGCTGCTGCGATTCCCTGCCTCGCTAACCAGCGAGCCATTGCCCAGGCGTTTTATATGTATTCGGAAGACAATAGCGGATGGCTGGTAACCGGCCACGCGTGGTTCACACCTAATGATTTTAAAAATAATCAAAACTGGGCGAGGAGCTGGGTTGCCTGCCCGATCGACGATAATGGAGTCCCATACAGAGGCTGGGATGATCCTGTGACCGCCGAATTTGAAAAAAACGGTATTAAAGCCGGGAAATTATGGCCGTATATTGAAACTCTCGACAGTTACCATTGTCCGGCCGATAAACGCGCGGTTAAGGATGATGTTGGCTGGCGGAGTTATTCGATGGTTGCCAGTATGGGAGCGCCGTACGGGTCATGGGTGCAAGACGGACATCTGATCCAAAAAATGCAGGAGATTAGAAATCCCTCCGGTAAGTATATCACTGTCGAGGAAATTGAAAAAAAGCCGGACGGAACTTACTGGTGGAATATGGGGTCATGGGTCATTGATTTGCCGGCGAACAATTGGTTTGACCCGCTGGCTTCCTGGCATGTGTGGGGCTGCAACCTTGCGTTTGCCGACGGTCATGCGGAAAAGAAAAAATGGGAAGATCAACGAACGCGGGATTGGCTCCAGGGAACTGCACAGAAGACTTGTCCGGGCATTGACAATAAAAACCCAACCATGAATCCGGATTTAGAGTATATGCTTCTGCACTTTCCGCATAAAGATCTTCCCTAGGAGTGAGAGACCATCGCGCATTTCGCAAAGATTTTACTTCAAACGTATTCATAACAATGTTCACCAGTTATCGCCGGACGAAGTTGTCTGATAAATCCTGTCCCTGCTGTCATTTAGATAAGGACTGAATAATGCCTTTTATACTGCTTCCGATTGAGTTTTCCCGTTTTCAAGCGGCCTGAATGTGGAAGTTTTCGGTCAGCAGCGTTTGCAATTCCGGCAGAAGATGGTCTTCAAGGTAGCTTTCAAGCCGCTGCATTTGATGTTCGTCAAGTTTCGGCTCTGCTCCGCAATAGTTGTCATCTAATAAGGCCCGGCTGCCGCCTTGCTGATAACGCTCGAAATAGTGCCGCGAGGTTGACTCATCAAAAAGAAGAAATTCCGAAACCTGAGCCGCCGACCATCCTTTGGACAAAGCAATGACCGCGATGGAGCGTTTCCAGTTCTGCTAATTTCTCTTTTGACAACGCATAATCTTTCATATATACTGTTTATCGGACATAAGGTGCTTGGTGATTGAAAAATACGGGATTTTTCAATCGGGAGCAGTGTAATTGCTTAAACGGTAAATCTTTCTGTAATTTAATGATTAGGATTCACAGTCATCCCATAAGTCCGTAAACTCAGTGTTACAACCTGATTTATTGTAGCAAAAAACGCCTTTTCGTCAAGCTTTCTATAACCCCAGTTTGCAATTTTTATTGGCTGTTATCAATTTGGCGGGCCTTGAAGCTGATACTGCCGATTTGTAAACCATAACTTGCCTCCGTACATTCTTACGACAGTTCAAAACCCGGCAAATAAGCCTGCTGAGGATTGCCTATCATACGAGGTGAGCCGCGTGCTGTCCCACAGAGCGACATAACGCTAAAGGCGTCCAAGCGGCTGAATAATACGCCACGCAGCAAGGTAAACAACCGACTGAACGCACCTTTCCATTGCCCGAGATGGCCTATAAACCGTATTAAAACATACGCCAGCATTGCCATCCATACTTGCCATAGGATTGCGTTTCGGCTATGACCCGGAAAGTCGCCTAACTGCAACGTCTGTTTTATCTGCTTGAAAAACACTTCTACACCCCAGCGACATTTATACAGATCGCAAATACTGCTCGGTGCCCAGGTCATATTGTTTGTGATAAATGTCATCACTTTTTTTACGCCGTTGATCTCCACATAGGCGGTGACTAAACGTAATCTCTGGGGGTACGCCTTGTGGCTTTTCGGCGTTTCAAGTTCGATTAAGACGTCACTAAGAACATCACCTTTTGGTTTTGTATGCTTCTTAACAATACGATATTGCATATTGTCTTTGGCACGAGTAATCCAGAAAACGCCTCGCTTGTCAAGGTCCGCCAGATGCGTAAAATCTACGTAAGCCTTATCAAAGACCGCTATTTCGCCACTTTTGAGATTCAGGCAGAGTCGATAGGCTTCCGTTGAATCGTGGGTAGAAGCCTCTTTGATAATAGCGAATTGAGGAAGAAACGTCTGGAGATTAAGCTGCATGTGGCACTTTGCCGCCGCTTTACGCCTGCGATGTTTGGCCCAATCGATACAATTGGCAACAAGCTGAATTGTGGTCGAGTCAACGGCATAGATTGTTCGTTTGAACCGTCTTGGCAAGCCGGAATACTTGTGGTTACGTCCGAAGTTAGGGTGTTTGTTTTCGATATGGGACAGCACATCCCAGAAAAGTGCTTGTGCCATATTGGGGTCTCGAACACGGTTTGCGTGCGACAGGCCGTTCCTGCTGGGCGGTGTGGCACCGCGAATCGTTGTCAAAACTCCCGAATGGTTACGCAATGTGTCTGCCACATCATTGAGCGATAGGCTGTGTGCAATCTGGACATGCAGCATTGCAACGACATGTGACCAGGGCGAAAATGAACGTGCTTTTTTGTCTGCTCCGAAGGAACGTGCCAATTTCGATACGAGATGAGCCGGAATATGCTGGCATATTTGGTTGAGAATGGTATGTTGATGCTTAGCGGGTTTCATGAGTTACTCCTAATTGTTTAGCGATATTAGTGTAACTCATACCCCGCTATTTAAAAAGAACTCTCTCATATTTGATTTACTATGGGATGGCTGTGATAAAATTTCAACAGCGAATTTTTATTTTTTGTTTACTTAGCAGCGTTATATGTTTAAGCCATGTGTCCGCCGGTCAACCTGTTGTTGATCTTTCGGGGCATTTTCTATTTCCAATTTTCAATTTTCGATTCGGCGTCTATTCGGATATTACACCATGAAGTGGGTTGTGGATGTCAACAATTATTTTCTATGGAGGGGGTGGGGGCCGGGTCGTATCATATTATTATTACAGATTTGCTAAGGTATCATAAGGGTCAATTATGGCGAAAATTCGATTTGATACACATCGTTGCAAGGGGTGTGGTTTGTGTGTGCTTTTTTGTCCGACGCAGAATTTGCGCATGTCGTCTGACCTGAATGCGCAAGGGCAGCCGTATCCGGAGATGGTTGATGAGGGGACATGCACGACGTGCGGGCTGTGTTTCCGGATGTGTCCGGATGCGGCGATTGAAGTAAACCCGGAAGAACTGGGCAAATGTCAAAATGTAAAATGTAAAAAACAAAATTGAGGATTCGGCCTTCGGCCGAGGCTATTTTATAAATGACGGGTGCTGGTGGTTTAAAATAAGGGAGTTGTTAGCCTGATGGGGCACAAAATACTGCTTAAAGGAAATGAAGTGATGGCTGAGGCGGCGGTTCAAGCTGGCTGTCGGTTTTTTGCGGGTTATCCGATTACTCCCCAGAATGAAGTTCCTGAATACATGTCCAAACGCCTGCCGGAAGTGGGCGGGGTCTTTGTGCAGGCTGAAAGTGAATTGGCGGCCATCAATATGGTGTTCGGCGCTTCGGCGTCGGGTGCTCGGTGCATGACCAGTTCGTCTTCGCCTGGCATCAGCCTCAAGCAGGAGGGCATCAGTTATATTGCGGGGGCGGAACTGCCGTGCGTGATTGCCAATATGCAGCGGGGCGGTCCGGGACTGGGGAATATCCGGGCTTCGCAGGC
This sequence comes from Phycisphaerae bacterium, assembly GCA_016782835.1. Lineage (GTDB taxonomy): Bacteria > Planctomycetota > Phycisphaerae > Sedimentisphaerales > Anaerohalosphaeraceae > 4572-13. The sequence goes on from JADHXS010000102.1 coordinate 4,272, forward strand.
GGATTATTTTCAGGCGGTCAAGGGCGGCGGGCACGGTGATTATCGCGTGATCGTGCTGGGGCCTTCAACACTGCCGGAATTGTATCAATTAACGATGAATGCATTTGACTGGGCCGATTTCTATCGCAACCCGGTGATGATATTGGGTGACGGGATTTTGGGGCAGATGGCTGAGCCGGTTGAACTGTCGCCGTATAAACCAATCGTTAACTTGCCCGAAAAGGATTTTGTGCTGGACGGTTGTAAAGGCCGCGAGCCGCGCGTGGTTAAAACGCTGGTGCTGAAACCGGCCGATGGTTTGGTGGCGCATAACGAGCACCTGCAGGAAAAATATCAGCGCATCGAGGATGAATTATCGCTTTGCGCCGAATACGAGACGGCGGATGCGGATATCGTGGTTGCCGCTTACGGGATTACCGCCCGTGTCGCCAAAGGCGCGGTTCGGATGGCGAGGGAAAAGGGCATTGCGGCCGGGTTGATTCGTCCGATTACGCTGTGGCCGTTTCCGAAGTCGCTGTTTTTAAGCATCGCACAGACCGCCAGCCAAGTACTGGTGGTGGAAATGAGTCACGGCCAGTTTATCGAGGATGTGAAACTGGCGATGAATTGTGCTTTGCCAGTGGAATTTCTGGGCAAGGGCGGGGGCTGGTATCCGACAGAAGAGGTCATTCTCGAAAAGATTGAAGCGATGGCGCAGGCTTATGCAGTGAGCGGAAAGGAAACCAATAAATGCCGACACTGAAACGAACCGAGGTGTTAAAGGATAACCAGACACACTATTGTCCCGGCTGCGGACATGGTATTGTGCATCGTCTTGTGGCTGAAGTGATTGACGAGCTGGGTATTCGCGAGCAAACGATTGGGACGGCACCGGTGGGGTGTGCGGTTTTGCTGTATGATTATTTCAACTGTGACATTATCGAATGTGCCCACGGCCGGCCGCCTGCGGTGGCGACGGGGATTAAGCGGGTTCAGCCTGATAAAATCGTGTTTACCTATCAGGGCGACGGGGACCTGGCGGCGATTGGAACCGCCGAGACAGTCCATGCGGCCAACCGCGGCGAGAATATTACTATCATCTTTGTCAATAACGCTATCTACGGCATGACGGGCGGTCAGATGGCGCCGACGACACTGACGGGAATGGTGAGTACGACGACGCAGGACGGTCGCGGGGGACACGGCGAAGGGCCGCCGATGAAAGTCTGTGAATTGCTCAGCTCGCTGGGCGGGGTTTGTTACCTGGAGCGGACGGCGGTGAGTACGCCGAAAGATGTGATGGGCGCTAAGCGGGCGATTAAGAAGGCGTTTCAAAATCAGATTGACGGAAAAGGGTTTTCGCTGGTGGAAGTGCTTTCGATGTGTCCGACGGACTGGAAGCTGTCGACCAGTAAGGCGGTGGACTTTGTGAACAACGAAATGAAAAAAGTTTTTCCGCTGGGCGTGTATAAAGATAAATAAATCAAATTAAAAATTAAAGTGTAAAATGTAAAAATGAGGATTCGGCCTTTGGCCGAGGCTGTTTTACGCTGGATTCCCGCTTTCGCGGGAATGACAAAATGAGTGGCCGGAATGACAAACGGAGGGCTTGGGATGATTAAGCAAGGGTCGGAAGTGACACAAATGGATAAACAGCAGGCGAAAATTATTATGGCCGGCTTCGGCGGACAGGGTATCGTGGTCATCGGTAATATTCTCGCGCGGGGCTGTGTGATTGAGGATAAAAATGTTACCGGGATGGTCTCCTACGGCGCGGAAATGCGTGGCGGAACGGCCAACGCAACGGTGGTACTCAGCGATGAAGAGATTGCCAGTCCGTATGTTGTTCATCCTACCCATGCGATTATTTTGAATCATCCATCGCTGGACCGTTTTGAGCCGGAGCTGGTCGAAGGCGGTTTGGTTCTTTTGAATACGTCCCTGATGCAGCGTGATGTTGAGCGAAAAGATTTAGAACAAATCAAAATTGCCGCCACGGAGATCGCGCATGAACTGGGCAATCTGAAAGTGGCCAACATTGTGGCGCTGGGTGCGTTTATCCGGCATACCGGCCTGCTGAAAATGAAAAGCATCGAGCAGGGGATCGGCACTCTCTTTGCTGCGAAAAAGCCGGCGCTGGTGGGGCTGAATCTAAAGGCCCTGGCTGCCGGTGCGGCGCGCAGTGTTTTTGAGCCGGCGACGGCAAAAGCTTCGCTGGGTTAAACGGTTTTTTCATGCATTCCAATACGGAACAAACTGTTTCAAGCGGATTTCATCATGCGGCGATGACCGGTATCAGCCGGCGGAAATTGTCTATTGGTCTTCGCATGACGCCGATGATTGATGTTATATTCCTGCTGTTGACGTTTTTTGTGCTGACGGCGAAATTCCAAGAGCCAGAACAACTTTTACCGATTCTGATGGGGCAAACTGATGCTCACGTTGCGCACCTGGACTCCAGACCGATGCCGATTCGCATCAAGACGGACCGGGTGGGCTGTGTCGTTGTTGTAGGCGACCAGCCGGAAACGCTGATTACGGCGGAAAATCCTGCTAAGGGGCTTTTGGCCCTGACCCAAATCGTCCAGACTCACATTGAGACCGCAGGAGCCGGACCAATCGAAATCTATTGCGATGATGCGGTTGCCTGGGATTTTGTGGTTAAGATATACGATGTTCTGTATGCATTGGGGGCCCAGAACATTACTTTCCGAATAGAGGAATAACCAATTTTCACGCGAAAACAGCAGTTTCTTGCAATCAACGAACTATTATGATATAATATTTCTGAATTGTTTTATGTGAAGATAGGCCTGTTTGGTGAAAAGCAGGAATGAAACGAATTTAAAACGGAGCCTTTTTAATATGGCAAAATCATCGAATCGAGATAATAAACGGGAATCATGCAGTTTTTGCGGCCGAACTAAAAAACAAGTTGATGCTTTCGTCGAAGGGCCGGGCGGTGTTTTTATCTGCCCGGAGTGTATTGACCTGTGTTATAACATTGTTCGGCAGGAGCGCCGGCGGATGCACGGCGCTAAGACGCTGTTTGAAGAAGTTCCCAAACCGCGAGAAATCAAGGAATTTCTGGACCAGTATGTCATCGGACAGGAGCATGCCAAGAAAAGCCTGTCGGTGGCGGTGCATAATCATTACAAGCGGCTGCTTCATGCGGACAGCGAAGATGAAAATGTTGAAATCGAAAAATCCAACATTCTGCTGATCGGACCTACGGGATCGGGCAAAACGCTACTGGCCAAAACGCTGGCGCGTATGCTGCATGTGCCGTTTGCGATTTGTGATGCCACGACGGTGACCGAAGCGGGGTACGTAGGTGAGGATGTGGAGAATTTTCTGCTTCGCCTGCTGCAAGCGGCGGACTATGATATCGAAGCGGCCCAGCGCGGTATCGTCTATGTGGATGAAATCGATAAAGTCGGCAAGACCACCCAGAATGTGTCCATCACACGCGATGTTTCCGGTGAAGGGGTCCAGCAGGCGCTGTTGAAGATGTTAGAAGGAACGATGGCGAATATTCCGCCGCAGGGCGGGCGAAAGCATCCTGAGCAAAACTATATCCAGATTGATACGTCGCAAATTATGTTTATTTGCGGGGGGACATTTGTCGGACTGGATAACATTATTAAAAAACGTCTCGGCAAACGCATGATTGGCTTCGACAGCGAACACCAGGCTCATCACGACAAAAAGGCCGACTACAGTGAGATTATCGCGCAGGCCACCCCGGAAGATGTGATTGAATATGGGATGATTCCTGAGATGGTCGGGCGGCTGCCGATTATTACGACATTGTCGGCACTGAATGAAGAAGCGCTGGTTCAAATTTTGACGGAACCGCGAAACGCGCTGGTCAAGCAGTATCAGAAACTGTTTGAGATGGAAGATGCCGAATTGAAGTTTACGGATGACGCGTTGAAATTGTTAGCGGCCAAGGCCATCAAACGCGACACGGGAGCGAGGGCGTTGCGGGCGACCCTGGAAGAGTTGATGCTGGATTTAATGTATCATCTACCTGAGGAACCGAAGCCGGGTAATTATACGATTACGCCGGAGGTGGTCAATGGCAAGGTCAGTTTGTTTGAACAGGAACACCAGGCCAAGAAAGAATCCGCGTAACATTTTAGCCGATTGTAAAAAAACAGGAACCCCCCCATTCGGCTTCCCCTTTCCCGATGAATCGGGACTCAGGGCTAAAGGCTTTTTCAGGGCAGGCTCTTCGGCGGAGGCCATTTTTACGCTGGATTCGGCGCCCCCGCCTTCGCGGGGGTGACATTCCTTCGCGGGAATGACAAATCGGTAT
>JADHXS010000103.1 GCA_016782835.1 Phycisphaerae bacterium
TTAAAAGTGCTCAGAAACATCAAAAATAAGGGTTTTCCTGGAATTTTGTTCGAAAAAACAGCTTTGTAGAATTAACATAACCTGTTATTAAGAATAAACTTACATGAAAATTTAGCATAAAATCGGTCAGTTTGAGTAATTATTGTACTTCTTGCTTCTTTGGCTTTATCGTATGAGAATGTAGGAACAAAATAATCAAGCAATTTTTCTCTTTCGTGTTCCGCAATTTCGCAGCCCACACCAAGTTTTAATAGGTTGAATTCTTGCTCTTTTTCCTCATACTTAATATCTTCTCCTGTCTCGTCGACTTTAGGCGGCGTTGGATATTTCTCATCTAACAGCTTCTCAACTTCTTCAATTAACTGGCCACTATCTTGATATTGAATCATTATGTCGTAATAATCGAGTGGGGCTTTGTATTTAGCAGGGGCGACTAGTAATACATCTCTCCCAAAACCACAGGCGATACCAGACCAAAAAGAGTTAAAGGCATTAGCTTTAAAGCTGTCGATGTTATTGCTACCAAGAAAATGCACCAATATGATTTTAGCTTGATATATGTTAGAGAAATACCAATTAATTGGCCGATATTGAACTTCTGATCGGTTTTCCGTAACTATACTTATAGACTTATCCTGTGTATAGAGGTTTAAATATTCAGTTAAATCAAGAGAGGCTTGATTCGGCTGTTGACTTTCAATATAAAAGATACCTTTTGATTTAGGAGTTAACGTGTCTAACTTGACACATTTTTGCATCCAATCATTATTGTAGTCTTTATTCTGAAATGCTTTTTGTATACTTTGAGAGTTAGTTAGTTCCTGATACTTAATATCTTTAAGAAAAGAGTTATGATATCGTTCAGCAACTCCTTCAATTTTCTCATTCAAAAAAATAACGATATATTTGTTCTTTGCAATTGCATACCCTATCTCAAATAGTACATTATGATTGAAATAAGTGAGATCAGATGCAAATATTGTGCAATTATCAATTGCGTCCAGAACACTTTGTGAGATAAAATCAGTTTTTGTGTATTCTTCCCAGCTTTCTGCCTTATAAGTTTTTTGATGGCTATTGTATTCAGAAATCGCATGTTTGATTGCATCTACGTTTTCATCAGCTTTACCACTCCTTCTGCCTTGATACGCAAAAAAGATTTTTTTTATACTTGCCACTTTGCTCTCCTTTTTTCCCTCTAACCCTGTTTCGCATGAAAATCAAAGATGTATCAAAACCTCCGCCTCCGGCGGCTCCACTATTCCTGAGTTCCTGAGTTCGTGTATTCTTGAGTCCTTAAAACAAAGTTGCCCCCAAATTATACCGACCAACAATACCCATAACAACAAAATTCCCCAAAAACTTGTCCTGAAAAAGCCTTTAGCCCTGAGTCCCGATTTATCGGGAAACGGGACAGCCGAATGGATTCCAAATTCAGGCCATAAACAGGATGCCCGCAGTCCTCATCCTCCGCCCTATTGCCTATTGCCAACTGCCTTCTGCCTAATCTACAGGAATCGTCTGGCCAAAGGACAGCAGGACAAGGCTGGTTGTCGAGCGCATCCCGATCTATCGGGAGAGCACGGCTCACCGGACTTGACCTGTGGGGCGTTGAAAACGCCCCGGCGGTTCCCCTCTGTGTATTCTCTGTGAATCTCTGCGGCTAAAAAAAATCTTCGTGCTTTTCGTGGTAAAAAAATCCTGTTTATCCCGTAAATCCTGTCTAAAAAAATCCCAAAATCCCCCTTCTGCCTCATAAAACCAGCCACCCGGAGGACTTCCACAACTTGGAATTTAGTGTCTGGAATTTGGAATTTTATTTTTGGTAAAACCAAAAATAAGTTTGACATTTATCTAACTTATGGTATAATACCCCAAAATCGAATAGTATCGTTAAATCGTCAATCGACCTTTGTCAATTCCATAGGAGTGCGAACGCCTCGCGTCGCCCGGTTAATAAACCAGCCATCCCAATGTCACCCCGGACACCGATCCGGGGCCACATTCTGACTTCCGAGTTCTGTTTTCTGTATTCTTAAAGCCGAAGAGCCTGCCCTGAGCGAAATCGAATGGGGGCTATGCCCCGAAGGCTTTTTATGACAAACGAACCCAATTTCAAAATCTCCAAAATCACGCTAAGTGATTTTATCATATAGACTAAGGACTAAAGACTGGAGACTGAGGACTCAAATAACGAACCCAATCGAACCCAATCCCTTACCGTTTTTCGGGGGCCAGTTTAGCTTTGAGGTATTGGGCGGTGTAGCTGGTTTGTGATTTGATGATTTTTTCGGGGGTTCCGGTGGCGATGACTTCTCCGCCGGCGTCGCCGCCTTCGGGGCCGAGGTCGATAATATAATCGGCCATTTTAACGACATCCAGATTGTGCTCAATGACAATGACGGTATTGCCCAGGTCGGTCAAGCGTCGCAGGACGTTCATGAGGTTATGAATATCGGCAAAGTGCAGGCCGGTTGTCGGCTCATCGAGAATATACAGGGTATGGCCGGTGCCGGGCTTGCCCAGTTCGGAGGCGAGTTTAACCCGCTGGGCTTCACCGCCGGACAAGGTGGTGCTGGATTGGCCCAGGGTCATATAGCCAAGGCCCACATCGCACAGCGCTTTAATCAGCCGGAGGATTTTCGGGAAGTTGGCAAAAAATTGCTTCGCCTCTTCGATGCGCATATCCAGCACGTCGGCGATATTCCTGCCTTTATAGGTAATCTGCAATGTCTCGGGATTATAGCGTTTGCCCTTGCACTCCTGACAGGTGACGAACACATCGGGCAGAAAATGCATCTCGATTTTGCGGGTGCCCTGCCCCTGGCAATGTTCGCAGCGTCCGCCCTTGACGTTAAAGCTGAACCGGCCGGGTTTATACCCGCGAATCTTCGCCTCGCGCGTCATGGCGAAAAGCCGGCGAATCAAGTCGAACACGCCGGTATAGGTAGCCGGGTTGCTTCGCGGTGTCCGGCCGATGGGCGACTGGTCAATCTCGATGACTTTGTCAACACGCGACGTGCCGTTAATGCCTTTATGTTTGCCGGGCTTTTCGCGGGAACCGTACAGGCGGCGTTTGAGACCTTTGAGCAAAATCTCCGATACCAGCGTACTCTTGCCGGAACCGGACACACCGGTCACACACGTCAACACGCCCAGCGGAAATTTGACGGAAATGTCTTTGAGATTATTTTCGCGGGCGTTTTTGACCTCGATGCAATTGGTCATTTTCGCCCTGCGGCGGCTGGACGGCAGTTCGATGCGTTTGGCACCGGACAGATACTGGCCGGTGAGCGACCGCTGGCACGCACAGACCTGGGCCAGCGTTCCGGCCACCACCAGTTCGCCGCCGTGCTCACCGGCCGCGGGGCCGATGTCGATAATATAGTCAGCCGAGGCGATCACGTCATCGTCATGCTCGACCACCAGTACGGTATTGCCGATATCGCGCAGGCGTTTGAGAATATCCAGCAGGCGGTCATTGTCCCGACGATGCAAACCAATCGTCGGTTCATCCAATACATAACAGCAGCCGACCAGTCCACTGCCGACCTGCGTGGCCAGACGGATGCGCTGGGCCTCGCCGCCGGAAAGCGTCCGGCTGCTGCGGTCCAGTGTCAGGTAGCCCAGACCGACATCCCGCATGAATTTCAGGCGGGCACGAATTTCTTTGAGCGGCTGGGCGGCGATGAGCGTTTTTTCGGCGTCCAGTTTCAGCGATTCAAAAAACCGATGCGCTTCGTCGATGCTCATGCGGGTCAGTGTGCTGATATTTATATTGCCGATGGTCACCGCCGTCGCTTCGGCCCGCAGCCGCGTGCCGCTGCACTTTTTACACGGCGACTCCGACAGATACCCGTGCAGGCGGGCCTTGACATATTCGCTGGTGGTGTTTTGCCAGCGGCGTTTCAGATTAGGGATAATTCCCTCAAAACTGCAACCGTATTTAGCTTCGTCTTCCTCGGCCGTACCATAGATAAGTATCTTTCGTACCGCCGCGGGCATCTTTTCAAACAGGTCGGATTTTCGAATCCCGAAATTCCGGCAAAATCGCTTAATCAGACGGTTGTAGTAAATATTCATGCGCTTGCCGCCCTTTCGCCAGGCCTCGACCGCGCCGTTTTCCAGTGAGACCGTTTTGTCCGGCACAATCAAATCCGGGTCGAACTCCAGCACCGTTCCTAATCCATCGCAGGCATCGCAGGCACCATACGGACTGTTGAAACTGAACAGCCGAGGGCTAAGTTCGGCCAGCGAGGCTTCCGGGTGTTCGGTACAGGCATATTTTTCACTGTAAATCACATCTTCCCAGTGTCCGTTGCCGCCGTTGCTGGTTTGCTTTTCGGGATTCTGCATCATGACGACGACCACACCGTCACCCATTTTCAGGGCCGTCTCGACCGAATCGGCCAGACGGATGCGAATATTATCTTTCAGGACCAGGCGATCCACTACTGCGGCGATGTCATGCTTTTTGTTCTTGTCCAGCATCGGAACACTCTTGACATCATAGACCTGACCATCGACACGCAGGCGCACAAAGCCTTCCCGCTGGATGTGCGTAAAAACGTCTTTATGCTCCCCCTTCTGGCCGCGAATGACGGGAGCGCAGATTTGAATGCGTGTGCTCTCGGAATGCGACAGGATGGAATTGACAATTTGTGTGGCGTGCTGACTGGTCACTTCCTTGCCGCAAACCCAGCAGTGCGGCGTGCCGGCGCGGGCAAACAGCAGCCGGCAATAGTCGTAGATTTCCGTCGTCGTCGCAACCGTCGAACGCGGATTGCTGGAGGCGCTTCGCTGCTCGATGGCGATGGTCGGCGGCAGGCCTTCGATGTGCTCGACCTGCGGCTTCTGCATCTGTTCAAGGAATTGTCTCGCGTACGCACTGAGCGACTCGACATACTTTCGCTGGCCCTCAGCGTAGATGGTGTCGAAGGCCAGTGAGCTTTTGCCCGACCCGCTGATGCCGGTGACGACGACCAGCCGGTCACGCGGGATATCGATATCGATGTTTTTCAGGTTATGCTCACAAGCCCCGGTAACCCGGATGGCTTTCGGTTCTGTCACAATCACCCCTGTCAAAAGGTTCTCTATACCGTCTGAATTTTCTATGGCAAAACAATTTGGTGATTGTACCATAGACCGGTTAGCAAGTAAACGCCCTTTTCAGGAGTGATTGCAGATGACGAATGTCCGGGATTTATATGACTGGAACTTAAACCCCTTGCAGGCAAAGCAGTTACAGGAAAAACTGAGGGGCCAAGTTGTGTTGCGGCCGTTGCAAAAAAAGCCCGAATTTGTGGGTGGGCTGGATTGTTCGCTGGACAAACGCCGGGGGTTGATTTTCGCTACGGCGGTCGTTTTTTCATTCCCCGAACTGGAACTCGTCGAGACGGCAACTGCCCAACTGCCGCTGGTGTTTCCGTATATACCGGGGCTGCTGTCATTTCGGGAGATTCCGGTGTGTCTGGAGGCGGTGAAAAAGGTGAAACGGGCGGTGGATTTGTGGCTGATTGACGGTCAGGGCATCGCCCATCCGCGACGGTTGGGACTGGCAAGTCATCTGGGATTGTTTTTGAATACCCCCACCATCGGCTGCGCCAAAAGCAGACTCATCGGAACCTATGACCAGCCGGGAGAAACAAAAGGCGATTTTTCATGGCTGTATGAAAGGCAAGAGAAAATCGGCACCGTTCTGCGAACACGCGATAACGTCAAGCCGCTGTTTATCTCGCCGGGACATTTGTGCAGTTTTGAGGATGCGATTGACTACACACTCGCCTGCACGACAAAATACCGCCTGCCGGAACCAACCCGCATCGCCCACAAAACCGTCACAAAAGTTAAAGCCGCAAATGAACACGAATAGACGCGAATTTAATTTTTTAGACACCGATTTACGCAGATTAGCACCGATTTTTTTAACCATGAAGAGCAGGAAGTTTCTTAGTTTTCCACATTTGTTTTGATCAGTTCAATAATTGCGTCTTTATTCCACGAGGAGTCCAAATTTTTGATAATATTTGTACCTACTTCTCTATGCTGTGCTAACCATTCGAGAGTTTTTTCATAGTTACGCTGTCTGATGTTGGCTTCCGGTGAGCCCGGGGCAAAAACTATTTGTTGGCCACCGGTATTTCTCAAGGTTCTTGTCACTGTTTGAATGATTTTGCCCTCTGAGATTATCTCCTGATCATTATGATCGTGGCCGATTGCCTCAATTGCTTCTGCAATATCAATAAATAAATCAAGGGGCAATATAGTCAATGCCTCTCTTAATGCGGTAAGTGCAGATTTATCTCCAATCTGCCCCAACGCCTTGATTGACCATTTCAATACATCTGTATTCGAATTCTCCGAACAAATTTTTTGGCTCAATAATTTGATCGTTTCTTCGTCATTCAGCCAACCGGCAACACCGTAGGCAGCATATCCGATTGCATGTGGATCATACTCTTTTTTTAGATGTTCTCTGATGATAGCGGAATTTTTCTCGTAATCTTTTCCGAGTTTGCATAAGGCCCCGGTTGCCCACACTTTGCATCGTGCTCCATCTACACTGTCTCCGGCATTCGTAATTCTTTCTTCAAGGACTGGGATGGCGGGCAGATAATTTCTTTCGGCGAGAGGAATGATTAAATCATCGCAGACATGATCAGGCACCTTTTTAAGATATTCGAAAAATATCGCAGACGGATCTGAATTTTTTAAGTTATTCAATTCATTTACAGCAACTCTAAATTCACCGCCATATTTATCTTCCCGAAGAATCCGGACCAGTTGGGTAAATGCCTCCTGGTCATCCATCTTACCGTAACCGCGAATGACAGCGCGTTTTCCATAATCTTTAAATTCTGCATAGTGAAAATACAGCCGTTTCTTTGCTTCATATGGCGTGTTGCTTTGTGATATCAAGCGAATGATATATTCCTGGTCGAAACTGCTTTTCTGGTTGACAATTACTGAGGCTACGTAATCGACCATCGCGTTGCTTGAATCGCTCCTGAGGATCGACAGAATTATTTGCTCTAATTGGTTTCTATGTTCTTCTGAAACAATTGCTTTTTTTAACGCAGGGATAATTCGAATATCCTGCATATGGCCGAGTGCTTTTATGGCGATGTTTTCCCTGTAGAAATCATGGGGTTTATCGTACTTTAACATATCTAATAACATCGGCACAATATCGTTGCCTATCCCGGCAATGTCATCGACGAATTTATCGTAAGCCCCCGAAGAGACTTTTCCATCCCTCAACTTAACAAAGAACTCCTCGGCGTTGGCAACCTCTGGGGTTACATTATATTTACGCGGCAGGTTACGGCGTAGAAGCGACCGGGCAGAATAATTCATTTCCCAATCATTGTGGGTGGTTTCCTGAACAATCCTTTCGAGTGTTTCGATGTCACCGGCAGAAAGTGCTGTCTCCCATGTATTCAGTCTGCGTATTATGTCCCATCTAGACTCTGATTTTAGTATATCATTGAAAGTTTCTTGGCGGGTTTCTTTGGCGTCGGTCTCTGTCGTCTTTAATTCCTGTTCCTCTGTTTTTATCCTCCCTTCCGTTTTGCCGTTGGGGCGGAGGGAGACATTTTTGAAGGTGACTGTATGAAATTTCCTGTAATTGACTATAATTTTTTCTATTTCATCAATGGGTGCGCGTAGAGAAAACGAATGCTGTATCATTTTCCCACCCGCGCGTAACATACCTGAATGCGTTACTTCATGGCTTTTTCCATTTTTCGTCACACAAACCAACTTTATATCAATATCATCTCCACTGGCTGTGGCTTCAATTAAAGTCTGCTTCGAATCATCCGGATCAGATCTAAGCCCTGAAAGCAGTATTCTTTCGTCATCAAAGTTAACAATATCGCGAAATACTTCATATTTACCCGGCTCTCTTGTTTGCCAATCACCACCTGCGACTTTAACTGTAATTCTTGCTGTTTCAGGGATTTCCGGAGTATTGCTATGTCCTTCGTTATATCCGAGCCAAGCTATGGCCTGACCTTTTGTGTTGATCGAACTTGTCGAAATAAAAGCATCAACATCCGTCGATGTTCGGAAAGTTAAATCTTCAGGGGGTTCAAATTGCAGCATGTAACCAAAATAAGGTTTGTCATAAGGTCGACGCCCCTTTAATTCGAAAACAAGCTCACCCATCAACAAGCCATCCGGATTCCACCATTGTTTGCCGTCGCTGGGATGTTCACACACGCCCACCAGTTCGACGGTCACGCCGCTGGGCAGTGTGGCGGTGAAGTTTTTAGCTTTGAGTTCGGAATTCTTAGTTAGCTCAAAATTGATGACTTTTTCTTTTTCGCTGCCAAATAACTTTGTTCCGAATCCTTTCCCCTGCCTTTTGTAACCATCGGCTTCTGCTGTAACACCGTGTTCTTCATACCAGGTTTTATATTCGTAATGGCCGTTTGGATCCGCAATCGTGCAGAATTTTCCGCCATTGTATTCCTTCGTATCCCCGACCTTTGCACCGGCGACAGGCCTGCCAGTCTCAGCATCAGTAACCGTCCCCTTAATCACAAAATTGGGGG
>JADHXS010000104.1 GCA_016782835.1 Phycisphaerae bacterium
CATGATCAAACGAAACTTCGGCGATACGATCAGAGCACGCACCTATTGGTCGCAGTGCCGCGAAATGATGCTGCTCGTAATCACACACAACATCGCTATCATCCTACTTGTCAAAGAGCTTTTCTACAGAGCAGGTCAGGCACCTTTTTCTATGGTCGTCCATTCGCATTCCCTTTTTCTTTTAAGCCGGTTCATCAAAAAACTCCGCCTTCAGCAGACCCCTTGCCCTGTCTACTTACATTCCTGTATTCCTATATACTTAAAAAAGAAATTATACCCGACAATCCCCCACAAAAAACCAAAAATACACCCAAAAAATCCATGGAAATCGGTGTACAAAGACCGAAAAAAGTTTGACATCTATCTAACTTATGCGATAATCACTCTGTTGGCGTCCAACCCGCCCGCTGAGGTCTGATACCTGAAGACTGAGCTCTGAAATCTAAATAGAGTGCGAACGCCCCGCGTCGCCCGGCTAAATACTACTCGCAAATCACGCCCAAAATGTCAATTCAGGGAGAAGTTAGCATTTTTAACACACCCTTTTTCGCAAAACAAACCCATTTTCAAAACAGGCCAAGTCGCTGTAAGTGATTATTCTAAAACTGTTTACTGCTCACTATTGACGGTTCACTGCCCCAAAAACAAACCCAAACAAAGCCATTTTAAACCATTAAAAACACTCGTGACCTTTGTTGTAAAAATAAAATCTGTGTGAATCAGCGTCAATCTGTGTCTAAAAAAACCCTGTGTGCTCTGCGGAAAACACATTATTCAGGGAAAAAGGTTGAAAATCGCCCCTCTTTGGCATATCCTTAGCCTCTTAAAACACAATCAGACAGTAAGATATGGCTCAAATACAGGAGAATAGACAAAAATGGCAACGATGTACTATGAAAAAGATGCCCCGCTGGATGCACTCAAGGGCAAAAAGGTTTGCGTCATCGGTTACGGCAGCCAGGGTCATGCCCATAGCCAGAATCTGCGCGACAGCGGTATCGAAGTGGCCGTCGCGGAACTGGACGGGACTGCCAATTTCGCGCTGGCCAAAGAGCACGGCTTTACGCCGACCTCTATTGCCGCGGCGATGGGCGGCGCGGCATTGATCATCGTAACCCTGCCGGACGAAGTCCAGGCGATGGTGTACGAAAAAGACATACACCCGAATCTCAAACCCGGACAAACACTGGGTTTCTGCCACGGCTTTAACATCCACTTCGGCTACATCGTTCCGCCGGAAGGCATTAACGTCGTGATGATCGCCCCGAAAGGCCCCGGACACCTGGTTCGCAGCGAATACGAAAAAGGCGGCGGCGTGCCCTGCCTCATCGCGGTCGAAAAAGATGAAGACGGCAATGCCAAAGCCATCGCACTGGCCTGGGCCAACGGCATCGGCGGCGCCCGTGCGGGCATCATCGAAACCACGTACAAAGAAGAAACCGAAACCGACCTCTTCGGCGAGCAGGTCGTTCTGTGCGGCGGACTCAGCGCCTTAATTAAAGCCGGTTTTGAAACACTGGTCGAAGCCGGGTATCAGCCGGAAATCGCCTACTTCGAATGCATGCACGAAGTCAAACTCATCGTGGATCTGTTCTATCAGGGCGGTTTAAGCTACATGCGGTACAGCGTCTCCAACACCGCCGAATACGGTGACCTGTCCCGCGGCCCGCGTATCATTACGGATGAAACCAAAAAAGAGATGAAGAAAATTCTCGGTGAAATCACCTCCGGCAAGTTTGCCGCCGAATGGGTCAACGAGTACAAGTCCGGCATGAAGAACTTCAACGCACTCTACGGCAAAGACCACGGCAGCCAGCTTGAGCAGGTCGGGCGAAAACTGCGAAAAATGATGAAATGGATTAAGGCCAAGGAAGTCTAAAGCCGATAAGAAAACTGGAAAGGGCGGTTTTAACCGCCCTTTTTTGTACAGACTGCCGCTTTTGAACGCCCGATAACTTTTAGGAGCAATGCCGTGAAAACAAATTGTTTATTTCTGGCACTGACGATTTCTTCGGTTCTGTGTCTGACAGGGTGCAATAAACCGACGATGAGTTCCTATGAGCTCATCTTTGATCGTTATTACGTAACAACACTGAAAGTCAGCACCTCGGCTGATGTTCTGGCAACCACGCAGAATCCCGATACCGAACTGCTCAGCCAAAGCGAAAGTGTTGTGGCCGTTTGGGGGAAGCAAGGTAAAAAAGACCGCACCCATTGGTTTAACATGGTCGCTTTTGATGAAGAAGAGATGACCGCCGTTCGCAAGTACGGCTTTATTCTTGAGGAAACCACGTGGGGCGTCAACATCAACCGCACACCCAAGCCGGGACTGCGGTTTGATGGTGAACTCGTGATGGATGCCGATATTCTGGACGCGGCGTATGCCAACAACAACGAAAAGCAAATCGCGGTTTTAAAAGCCGTTCAGAATGCGTTCACCCTGGATGCCGCCGAACTAAACTTTGACAGTGCTGTACTGAAAAGCTCCACAATGATGGTGCAGCAGGCAATCAACAATGCCCTGAACAAGCTGAATCTGTCTCCGGCCTATGCAACCCATCTGACCCGTGCCGAGGGCATGAAATTTGACCACATGATGCTCGGCGAAAGCTATATGCGAATGCTCATCGAAGGCGATATCGTGAAGGTCAAAATCAAAGCCGGTAAGGTCTGGTTTAAAGATTACTGGATAAAAGACAGGCCCTTCGAAGAACACCCCGACGTCAAACACATGTAAAAAACACCGGCAGCCAGCCGGAAAATTGAGTTGCTTAAAAAACCATCCCAAGGCGGGCTTCAAAACCCGCCTTTTTTATTTTCTATTTCAGATATCCATAAAAATTTGTGAAACGCCCGATAATTGTTCTGGCAAAAGGGGTTGACATACTATATATAGTTGCTAAGATAGCAATCAATTGATATATAGTAACCCATCAATGCCGGTTAAGTGGACAAAGGATGGTCTCGTGAGGTGCCCATTCTGTAAAGAGGATAATGACAAAGTCATCGACTCGCGTTCCAGTGAAGGGGGGCGGGTGATTCGACGTCGTCGGGAGTGTCTGGCATGCGAGCGCCGTTTTACCACCTACGAAAAGATCGGTGAATCCTTCAAGCTGAACGTCATCAAAAAAGACGGCACACGCATTCCTTACGACCGCGAAAAAGTCATCACAGGTCTGCAAAAGGCCTGCTACAAACGCCCGGTATCCGCCGAAAAGATTCAGGATATTGCCGACCGCATCGAAGAAGAAATCTTTCGCCATTACGATAAAGAAGTCTCATCGCAGTTCATCGGCGAGAAGGCCATGTCATTGCTGCGGAAAGTGGACAACGTGGCCTATATTCGTTTTGCCAGTGTGTATCGTGATTTTACCGACGCCGACGACCTGCTGGATGAAGTCAAGCAGGCAATCTCACAAAAAGAAACCGGCGACCAGCCGCAATTGTTTGCGGAGTAAACTGTTTCGATACGGAAAGGGGTAATTAATATGCAGATTCGGATACTCAAATCCGACGGCCAGATTGAGCCATACCTGCACACCAAGGTGCTCGGTTCGTTCAATCATGCGTTGTCCCATACCGGAGATTGTCTCTACGTCGCCGAACAAATGGCCGAAGCCGTCACATTTTACCTGTATCGCCAGGTTCAGCATGGAAACCTCAGCACCGATGAAATTCATCAAATGATACTGACGGTTCTGGAGTCCATGGGATACGCCCGCGCCGCCGCAGCCTTAAACGAACATCGGCTCAAACGGAAACTTCAGCGCAAGCGCATCGATGTCATCGATGATGTCGCCCGGCAGCATCAGGTAACACTCTCGACCCATTGGGACAAAACCTGCATTGTCAGGGATTTAATCAGTCATCACAACATGGATCGTTTTTTGGCTCGGGCTATTGCCTCGGCAGTGGAAGAAAAAATTCTGAATATGGGTGTCACAAAAGTTCGAAAAAGCCTGATTCACCAGTTAGTCATCGCCGATACGGAAAGCATGTTGGAGGCGAATCGCCAATTAGCTGCAATATAAAACGCTCTTTAAAATGGATCACAACAGAGTTCAATGTGCCGGGATTGCAGAGATGAATGCAAACACGGATGTTTGCTTTAGACAATCGTCTGACAAGGGATGGTCGCAATCGCCCAGCAAGGAACAGACAGGTTCGTATAACAAACCAAACGTTTTTGGTGCGATGCGATTGTCTAAACTTTTTGATTCCACGGTTCCGGCACAGGAAGATTCTGTACAATAGAACCGGTTGCCCGCCACGGCAATGGTTCACACAAAAAGCTCTTATCGTTCTTCGATACGGGCTTTTTCTTTTTGCGCATCCAAAAACCGCTCGAGGGCTTTTTCCCCGGCCTGCTGCATCAGATCCCGAACGATAACATCGCGCACCTGTTCCAGCGAGCAGGGAATCGAAGCGCGTTTTTCAATCACCTTGACAATGTGGAAACCAAATTCCGTCTCGAAAACGTCGCTGTATGCACCGGGCTCCAGGTCAAAGACAACATCTTCAAAAACCGGCACCATTTTACCGCGGGCAAAAAATCCCAAATCACCCCCACTGTCCGGACAATCGGAATGTGTTTTAGCCAGTTCCTCAAAGGAGGCTCCATTATCGAGTTTTTCCTTGATTTGACTCATCTGCTGATACTGCTGCTCTTTGGATTCGTTAGCATTGGGATGCTTGACGATATGAGCGGCATGCAGCATCTCCGGAATCGTAAAGCGGTCGACCAGGTGTTGGTCGTAATACGTGCGAATCTCTTTCTCTGACGGACGGGAGATTTGGCCCGTGATTTGCGAATGCAATTTTTCGTGACGAATCTGCTCGGCGATCTCATCGTGAACTTTCCGGCGCTCTTCATCTCCGCATTCAAGCCGCTGATGTATCGGCCCCGTCCCGCCTTCCTGTTCCAATAATGCATTCAAAGCGTTTTGGATTTCCTCCCGGGCTATCTGTGGGAAAGCTTTTTCCGCGGCTTGTCGGAACAGGACCGCCTCGATGATGTTTTCACGCGCCCATTCGGCTAATTGTTTTTCCTGTTCTTGCTCCGATTGGTCCGCGAAAACCTGCCGATAGTTCGGACGCAGGTGATTAATTTCGGCTTCAATCAAAAGGGATTCTATCTTTTCTTCATTCACATAAAGTGTCATGGTTGGGCTTTCTCTAAAGAATCATATCATAAACGTCAACTTCCAGGGCAGAGATTATACCATAAAAGGCGCAAAAAGAAAACATCAGGGAACTTTGGGTTCGCTGATGTTTTCCGGAGGGGAGAAAACTCTTGCTTTAGTAAAATCGGCTAAGCCGTTTTGCATTCTTTAACAAATTCCGAATATTTTGTCCACCTTTTTTTTGGGCTATTTTATCGGACGGACGGTTTTTACACGTAACAATCAATGACTTTTCATAAAATTCCCTATTTATGGACATTTATACCGATTCCTGGAAGCACTGTATCTTCTTAAATAACAAGTACTTAAATGATTATCAGGTATGCCGGTCATGACACATCGGAAATAGGTATATCTACTGAAAAAAAATTTCGTAAATTTACTTTTTCAGACACTATTTTTTCGCCAAAATTCTCACAATGTCACATTTTTGTAGAGAGGATAACCGTTGCGGTGTTTTTGACACAAAAACGGGCTTATTTAAACCGCAGCCAATGGGGGCGGAAGGCGTTTCGAAGCCGCCCTGAAAATCGAATGCCAATTTTACGGGTATTTGACTTAAAATCTTTCTTGTAAAGCTCTTGCGGAGTTGGTTCGGATCGCCCGGGGCGAGTCAAAAATAGCCCCGCGACAAAACCCAGCCGACGTTGTTTCGATTTCGAATGAACGTTGTTTTGCTTCATCGGACAATCGCTCGATGAGTCGCCTCAAACAACGCCTCACCATGCAGGCTCTCCAGACCCGTTTGGGACCATAATTGTTTTCGTTCCAGAATTTGCGGATGACTCTCATAATAACCCTGAACGGCGATTGTTCCCCCTTCAATCGCACCGGCACTGCAATAATGCCCATCCAGAAGCCAGCGGCTGAATTCATCATCAAATTCAGCCGGATAAATCAGCGCGGTCAGATACGCCCCTATCGTTTTCGCCAGATGGACCTTGCAGCGGCTCGGCGGCAACTGTTTTTCGGCCCATGCCAGCAGCCGCGCGTAATCATCGTGACCCGCAACTTCATCGGCCGCCTGAAAGAACATGCCCGCTTCCAGGCCGAATGTGTCCTGCGAAACGCCCTTTAATTCCATTTGGCCGTCCGGATACGCCCGATGGATTTTATAGACATGAACATCCGCAAACCGTTCACTGTCCAGCAGTTCGGCCACTTCGGCGGCGGTGAATCCGACCCCACTGTGGTCCCCGAAATCCATCACATACAGCCCCACATATTGGGTTGCCTTTTTAACGTCCGGCAGCTTCATAATAACCTCATATCAAAAATCAAATATTAAATATTAAATATTAAAATTATGAACAGCCCTATGGGCTGGACTTCCTCAATTTTGCTGTTTGCATTTTTATATTTTATTTGATTACCAGTTTTGCGAATTTACGTTTGCCGACCTGAACAATCATATCGTTGGTCGGGGTGATTTCCATCGCCGGGTCCCTGATTTTCTCATCATTCACTTTCACGCCGCCCTGCTTGCACATCCGCTTCGCTTCCCCGCCACTGTCCACTAAACCACATTGCACCAGCAGTTTACTGGCCATAATCGGCTCCGGTGCAATTTCGATTTCCGGCATATCATCCGGCAGTTGGTTCTGGGCAAAAACCCGTTCAAATTCACCCGCGGCCGCTTCGCCCGTTTCAGTATCATAAAACTGCTCAACAATCAGCTTGCCGAGCTTCACTTTTGCTTCTTTCGGGTGCGTCTTGGATCCATCGCACAGGACTTTGATTTCTTCAGCGGGAATATCCGTTAGCAGTGTAAAGTAATTGTCCATCAGCTCATCCGGAATACTCATCGTCTTGCCGAACATCTCCGACGGCGCATCCGTAACGCCGATATAATTACCTTTGGACTTGGACATCTTCTGCATACCGTCCAGCCCCACCAAAATCGGCATGGTAATCACGATCTGCGGCGGCTGCCCGTAAGCGCGCTGGACGTCCCGGCCGACAAGATTGTTGAAGGTTTGATCTGTACCGCCAAGTTCGACATCGCTTTGAATCGCAACCGAATCGTATCCCTGCATCAGGGGATAGAGAAATTCGTGGGTATAAACATCGATGTCCTTTTGAAGGCGGAGTCTGAAACTGTCGCGCTGGAGCATCTGGGCGACGGTCTTTTTGGCCGCCAGTTGAATCAATTCCATCAGGCTCATCTTTTCCAGCCATTCGGAGTTATACCGCACTTCCAGGCGGTCGGGCGACGTATCGAGAATCTTCCCCGCCTGGTCAAAATACGTCTGGGCGTTTTCCTTAATTTGTTCGCCGGTAAGCATCGGGCGGGTGGCGTTCTGGCCCGTCGGATCGCCGATCAGGGCGGTGTAGTCGCCGATAATCAGCACGGCCTTGTGTCCTAAGTCCTGAAACTGCCGAAGCTTGCGCAGCACCACCGTATGCCCAAGGTGAATATCCGGAGCCGTCGGGTCCATGCCCAACTTGGCACGAAGCTGGCGACCCTCTTGAGCCGCATCCGTAAGCCGCTGAGCCAGTTCGTCCTCGCGAAACACCTCCACCGTGCCGCGCTTCAAGCCTTTTACCTGTTCTGCAATGTTCATAAGCCTGTCCAAAAACATTTAATACGATTCAAAAGTGCGGATTATACCAGTTGAAACCCATTCAGGCAAGGGGATACTAAAACGGGAAATCAGACGGCTTTGGCTTTTTTGAGCTTTCGCGTCAGCAAAAGCACATACAGCCCGACCATCAGCCCCCAGAAAATCCGGCAGACCAGTTTGATGTCCTGTCGAATCCCGTAATAACCCGACTCGCTGTACTGGCGAGCCCATCGTATCATCGGGTTTCTGTCGTATGGCCAGAAGAGCTGCACATCGTAATGATAAAAACTGTCAATAAACACATGCAGCCATGCCCCCAAAAGACCCGCCAGGACCATTGACAACAGCGTGGCCTTCACCGGCAGACCAATTAAACCCATGCTTTTTTCGCACAGCCACCGCAGCGGCCGGACATAATAAACAACCGCACCGAAAATCACCCCCGCCAGGCCGCCGACCAGCAGCGTATGAAAATGCCAAAGCTGATGCACCGGCCAGCCCGGCTGAAAATACCCATCCGCCAGCACCTCTACATCAATCAATACATTGACCGCGACAAACACCGGCACATCCAGCCACCGGCGAAACAGAAGCCCCGCAAATCCACTCGGTCCAAAATGATACGGCGTAAACGGCATGACTTAGAACCTATCCGAATAACCGGGTCGTGATGAGGCCGAGCGAAAAGGCACCAGGCCAAGGCGGCGGGGCAAAATCCCCGCAGGCGTA
>JADHXS010000011.1 GCA_016782835.1 Phycisphaerae bacterium
TTTGGGAATTTGGAAATTGGGTTCGTTTGTCATAAAAAGGTGTCCCCGAAATGCTGACTTCCCTGTGGATTGACACTTTGGGCGTAGTTAATGGGCGGTATTCGCATGGCTTGCGCCATGGCGTTTTTATTTGGTTTTTAGCCGGGCGATGGGGTTTCGCGCTCATGTTTAGATGTCAGCTTTCAGTCCTCAGACTTCAGCAGGCGGCGTTGGCCGCCATTGGGGGTATTATAGCAAAAGTTAGATGGATGTCAAACAAAAAATAGTTTTTAGTTCGTAGTTCTTGGTTTTGAGTTGTGGATTTCTTTTAGATGGCTGTTTTATTTTTTAACGCAGATTTACACGTTTTTTTTAGACAGGATTAACTGGATTTACGGGATATATATTTAACCATGAATGAACACGGAGGTGCAATTTTGAATTATTAATTTTGAGTTTTGAATTGCGGAGGCCCGCCGGGAGGCAGTTTTTATGGGGGAATCGTGAGCAACTATTAAAAGAATCAAAACTACTATTGTCCATAGGATTTTCAACGGTTATTTCTTTTTAGTTTTTCATTTTTATAAATTGGTCATAATAGTTCAAAATAAGGCTTTCGGTTGTATCGCCAAAGGCAATGTCGCCTTCTTTGGCAACACCGCTGAACGTGGAAAGAATATATGACACGTCGTCTCGTTTAATACCGTACAAATGGAAAAACGCCGCATCCAGTTCCGCCATCAGTTTCCGCCGTTCCGTGTCTTTCCATTTATGAACCCCCGGCTTAAATCCCGCCTCTTTAGCTAATGGAACCATATCATTACTCGTACAGGTCAGCTTCAAAACCCGCTCAGATATCCATGCCTCAAGCGTTTTCTTTTTGTCCCACGGACAGAAATCGGCGTATTTGTCGGGAGAGAACGCGGGTAGTTGATTAATTATGAAATAGCTTAAATTGACGCCGCCAATTTTTTGACGGCAAACATAATCAAATATAAGGCTGTTTAGATTTGCCAATAGGCATGTTGTCTGACGAGCAGTTATTTCGTCTCCAGTAAAAATAATCGGAGCGGAATGTACCACGCCAACGGGCGGAACAAATGCCGCTATCATTGTCCGTTCGTTTGTGGGACTTGTGACATTTTTGAATGCAATCATTTTGAGGGGATTGTAATTTTCCAGTTTTTCATCGACTTGTCTTTTTTCAATCCACCATCGCGGTTCGACGATAAACTCCGGATTCTGGTGCTGGGCTGAAGATGTTGTGACAGTTTGCCCTTGGCGCATCCAATTTGTTTCATCAATCACAACACTGGCGGCATGGTGGTCATACATCTGAATCATCTTGGCCTCATACAATGGCAATAAAACCTGTTTACCCTTTTTCCACTTCTCGCCATCTCTCTTAAAATCTTTTTTCTTTATTTGTTCCAAAGTTTGGAAAAGCTTTGCATCAAAAAACTGATGAAACATTAACATATAACGGATACCCCATGGATTCCCTCCCAATTTCCGTTTTTCATCTATTAAGATAGGAACTTCTCTGTAGATTTTCTTTGTGATATCAGCATCTCTGGGCGAACGAAAAACCGGACAGGTCAGTGTATTGGGGTTCATCGTCTTAATATCATCGGCGATCAGCTTTATGTAACGTTTTGAGTCCTTAAGTTCTTCCATGCGATGGGCAAAAAAGACAAAATCAATCGTCTCTGAAGTTTGCCGCTCGCCGCCAAAAAGAAGGATGGAAAACTTAAAAGACCGATGAACATCGGTAAACACCGGGGCTTTATTTTCAAAATCAAACAATCCGGCCAAGACTTTTGTTTTCACCAGTGTGGCAAAAAAGTCTTTAGTGGTGCTATCGGTTGCGATACCGGAAGGAACAAGAAGGCCCACTAAGCCATTTGGAGCCACAATAGTACGTGCAAGTTCTGCAAAAACAGAATAAGTGTTAATGTCCCCCTTTGCGGTCAAAGGATAACGTTTTGACTTACGTACATATTCAATTGTTTTATCAGCGTTATTTTTTGCATCAATCCATCGCTTGTATAGGGACGGATTATTTTTTTCAAGGTTGTTTATGAATTCACGGCTTTCTGCTGCCGTTGATGCTGCAATCACTTCTGGGGCGCAAAAAGCAAAGAACTCTCGTTTTTTAATATTCATGCGTTCCCACGGCGGATTGCCGATAACACAGTCAAACCCCGGCCTGTCCCGCTCAAAAACCTGCGGAAACGTGGTTTTCCAATTCTTCGCTTTGGCATCAACCGCCAGGTCATCAATCAGGCTGTTACCGCAGATGATGTTTTTCGACAGGTCAGCCAGTGTTTTTCCTTTATGCGCCGAACGAATCCACAGGGCCAGTTGGGTAATCTCTACCGCTTCGCTGGACAGGTCCATCCCATGAATATTCTCATTCAGGATAAAGTCTGGAATCGCACCCTTGAAGACATCAATTTTTTTCCCCTGATATTCAAGGTGGTTTAGAACCTCCAGATACAATTCTTCAAAGACGTCATAGGCTTTAATCAGGAAGGCGCCGCTGCCGCAGGCCGGGTCAACAATTTTCAAGTCCCGAATGGCATTGAAACATTCTTTCCAATAGCCGGCTGCCTGTGGGTCATTCTGTGCGGTTTCAGCCTCTTCCCGTTTCAGCTTCATGGTTTGGGCGATTTTGTCGAATCGCTGGACTGCCAGTTTATAGATGGTGTTGTAAGCGATAAACTCCGTAAAATTTGACGGCGTGTAGTAAATCCCGAATCGCTTCCGCTCGGCCGATTTGGACATCACCGCTTTTTCGTCTGTTTTGATTTCCTCGCCGAACATGCCGCCGAATTTGATCCGTTCGATGTCATTCACCGACCGCTCAAATAAATGGCCCAGAACGTCCACATTGATTTCATCTTTGAAGTCATAGCCGCCGATATGCTTGAAGAAATTCGTAAACGAATCGTCGAGTTCAAGATTATCGACCTCCGGGTCGGCTCTGAATAACCCTCCGTTAAAAGGCGAAATATCGGCTGTCTCATTGCCCTTGTCGATACTCTGAAAAAGTGACAGAAAGTTTTGCCACTTGGGATTGACCACCCGTGCAAACGGCGGCACCTGTTCCCAGGCCGTTTTAAGAGAATTGACCGGCAGCAGTCCGCGGTCTTCACAAAAGGCGATAAAGATAATGCGGTCGATGATTTTCTGGGCGATATGAATCGCCGTTTCCAGCGTTTTTTTCTGATGGTCAGAGGTCAGATATTGAATCAGTTGGATACGATTGTCATGATAGTATTTGTAAAGCTCGTCGCCGACCTCCTTTTCGATGTTGGACGATTTTTCCAGTAAATCGATAACTCGGGCCTCTGTAAGCTTCGTCGGCAAAATGCCGTCCCGCTGAAAAATCACGTAGAATTTCCTGAAAACATCTTTGTTTTTCAGCGATTGAAGTGTAAACAGTTCATAAGTGCGTTTAGTCTGGTTCCGATGGTACAGCCGGAAACTGACAAAATTGCACACAATCCCCCATTCACAATTCGGCAGAGCGTATAGATAATCCCAACATTGATCGACTGGCGTCCGGCCGTTGGACTTATCCCGGTCAACATTAACCGTGGGGCCTTTCAGTTCAATCACCGCATGAGGCGTTTTCTTGCGATGAGTTTGAAACAACCCCAAAACCGCATCGACTTCCCCACCGTCAACCGTGTATTTCTGCTCCAGTTCCCAATTATCTTTGTCGTCCGAAAAAACCGAATAACCGAGTGCCTTGCCGAAAACTTCGGTAACAAATTCCCCTTCAAGATTCGACTCCGTGCGGTGTTTAAGCTTGCCCTTGTCTTCGAGATCAGCCCATTTACAGAAAATTTCGTGCGCTGTTTTAAAAGCCTCGTTATCAGTAATTTGCTTATGACTGACAAGTTTTTCGACTAATTTAGGCAAAAACAGACTCTTATGACGCCTGTTGTCGCCATATCGTGCAGTATTCATTTCTCGAAACAAATGTTCATCTGCCATGTACAAATTACCCCTTCATCCAAAACATCCGCGTTTTTCCCGCCTTTGCCGTCGGGACGGGCCGAAAGTGGCACACCATAACTGATTGTCTTTCCATGCCAGTCCGGCCATGGGTCTGACGCCGACTGTGCGGCCGTCGGATGTAGCCAGCGTACCCCAATGGACCTGATTGATGAATTCCTTTACGTCTTCAAGGTTCATAAGTCCTCCTTATTTTTCTCGTTTTTGAGTCGGGAATAAGAGGATTATACATCGGAAAAAGGGGAAAGACAACGGGAAACTATGGAATTTGAGAGGATTCGACCCCGCTGGGGTCGAGGGTGTTTATTTGGATTCGTTTCCCCCGGTTTCGCTTCGCTTCACCGGGGGCTATTATTATTTAAGCCCTTTGGGGCTTTGCGGACCTTTCAGCGTTCAATCGGGCGGCTTGGGTCTACGGGCTAACACCATATCGCCCTAAAGGGCTTTATCGGGCGACTTACGTCGCCGCGCTTTTGCTGTCGGCTGCTGTCAGCGGTTCGGGTTTGAGGTTATTGGCGGTGACCTCTTTAACGAAGCGGTTGACGATGGTTTTTTGAAGTTTCTCGATGCCTTTGGCAGAGAGTTTGTCGATGGGTATTTGCCCGCCGGCGTAGCTGGGGTGTCCGCCGCCGGTGCCGCGGCGGGAAACGAGATGGCGAATGACCTTGTCGGCCCGGGCGTTTTCCTGATAGGTCCGCAGAGAGATGAGCATTTTGT
Organism: Phycisphaerae bacterium; assembly: GCA_016782835.1. Classification (GTDB taxonomy): domain Bacteria; phylum Planctomycetota; class Phycisphaerae; order Sedimentisphaerales; family Anaerohalosphaeraceae; genus 4572-13. The sequence continues at coordinate 4,723 of JADHXS010000011.1, forward strand.
CCTGACTGACGCCATAGACCATAACCCAGTCGGTCCGGTCGTCACGCAGGAGCAGGTCGGCGACTTCGGCAATCATGTCGGGGTTTTCAATCTGTCCCAGGTCGGTGACGATGGCGTTGGCGTACACCTGCGCATTGGTCAGGGCATCGGCGAGCATGCGGTAATAATCCCGCCGGACTTTGCCCCGCTGAATCTGGCTGAGCATGCGTTTGTTGGCGGGTATGTACAGATGCGTCAGCGCCCGGATATCCGCTTTGGTCGTATCGCGACCCAAATCCTGGGTATCGGAGCGGATGGCATACAACATCGCCGTGGCCGTGGGCACGTCGGGTTTGACGCCGGCGGCCTGCATGTACTCATACAGAATCGTCGCCGTCGCGCCGTATCGGCTGCGGATATCGAAAAAGCGGCAGTGCCGGGTCGATTGGATGCACTGGTGATGGTCGATGACAATATCCGGCTCAATGGTGTCGGGAAGAGAATTGTTGCCGGTGCCCGGCTGGGTATCCACCATCGCAAACAGCTTAAACTGGGTGGTATCGATTTGCTGGATGGGACGGAGATTGAGGCCGAGATATTTGACCAACGCCCGGTTCTCGCCGCGTCCGACCGTGCCGCCGTGTGCAATGGAACATTGCACAGTGGCCAGGACATTGGCCAGTTTGCGCAGGGCGACCGCCGAAGCAATTGCGTCCGGATCCGGGTTGTCCTGCAGCACAATCAGCATGGACTTGTGATTCTCCAGGATGGCTTTCAACTGCGCCAGTTTGGTTTCTGTTTTTTTATGATTCATCACTTACCCTTACGAAATGGTTTGAATAATGCCGTTATACCGACAAAACCGATTCTCTTGCGCTGCGGAAAGAAGCCCTTTGCCATGCTTCCGATTTCCTGAATCGTATAAAATGATTTTGGATTATGTTCCCGGATAATCTGCAAAACCTCATCCAGATTGCGGCGGGAAACGATGGTAAACACCAGCTTGACCGGTTCGAACGCCCCCTGGGCCTGGACGGTGGTTACACCGTAGTCACTGTTTTTGAGAGCTTCGACTAAGGCCGATGGGTCCCGGTTCGTTAAGACCTGTACCAATACAGTCCCCAGCGTCAATCTCTCCGTTAATGTAATGCCGATATAATTACCGAGAGAAAAACCGGAGGCATACGCGATGTAGCACATGGGATTGGACAGATTTTTCATAATCTGCCCGATGGCCAACAACCATATCAGCACTTCGAAAAAACCGGTCGCCGCCGCCAATACCTTATACCCGCGGGACACAAAAATCACACGGGCCGTGCCGATGGTCACATCGACAATGCGCGCCAGGAAAATCAATACGGGAATGACCACCCAGGTCATCATGCCTGTATCTAAAATAGCCGCTTCCAAAATCTCTCCCTTTAATATATCTGTTTTATTTTTCTGTTATTTTTGGAACAACTCGGAACTGCGAATTGAATCCGTCTGTCCAAAGCAAATTAACTCATCATTTTCCTGTATCGGGGTCGATACCGGAGGGTTGGCAATTGTATCGGAACCGCGAACAATCGCAAGCACCAGTATATTTTCCGCTTTGAGGCCGGAGTCCATCAGCGTTTTGTGCAGAATCGGACTGCTCGCACTGACCGGGACGCGCAAGACGCCATAGCCGCCGGTGGTGATGGTCAACTCCTCAAACGAAACCGTTTGACTGCTCTCCTGGCGGGCAATCAGTTTCCGCTGGAGGACGTTGGTCATACGATGCGCGGCGTTGGAATTGACAAATCGATACAGCCCATAAACCACCACAATGAGAATCGCCAGACTAATCCAGGGAATCAACCATTCCGGCAGCCCTTTCAAAAAAGAAAACTCCAACTGGCGGGGACGAAGCGAGTTGACCGTCGTGGCAATCAACGTTACCAGACCGGCGTTGCCCAATACCATCAGGAATGATGCAATCTTTCTCCGTTGGGGATGCCCGACCACCAATTCGGATTCTTTGGTCGTAAAGCCGGTGCCGCTGAAACAGGACAGGGCCTGAAACTTTGCCAGCGACCAGTCCAGTCCGGTCAAGTGAAAGGCAATGGCCCCGATTCGGACAACGATGAACGAAACAAAAATAACGACGACAAACAAGATTAGACTTAACATTTTTCAGGCTCCGATTCGGTGTTTTTCATGTTTGACTATAGCCACTTTTTACGTTTAAAGTAAATAATCATCGTCACCATAATTGCTACAATAACCACCCAGAAGCCAACCGGGTAAGCCCATTGCCATTTCAGTTCCGGCATGTCGAAGTTCATTCCAAACACCCCGGCGACAAAACCCAGCGGCATAAAAACCGTCGCGATAATCGTCAGCACTTTCATGACCGCATTCATCCGGTTGCTGACGGCGGACATATACAGATCCATCATGCCGGACACGACCTCGCGAAAACTTTCAATCGTATCGATAATCTGGATGGTATGGTCATAGAGGTCACGAATGAAGACTTTTGTGCCTTTTTTTATCAGGCCGGATTCCAGCCGGTCCAGTCCGGCAACCAGTTCCCGCAACGGCCAGACGGATTTCCGCAACAGCGTCAGTTCCCGTTTGAGCGAATGAATCTGCCCAAGCACTACATCGGTCGGCTCATTCAATAATACATCTTCCAGCCGTTCGATGCGTTCACTGAATGTTTCAAGAATATGGAAATAGTTGTCCACGATCGCGTCAATGAGCGAATAGGCCAGATAATCGCACCCCATTTTGCGAATACGGCCCTTGCCGGTGCGAATTCGCTGACGCACGATTTCGAAGACATCCCCCTGCCGTTCCTGAAATGTTATCAAGTAATGCGGACCGAGAATCATGCTGACCTGTTCACTTTCGACGGCCTGCTTTTGCTCATTATACTGGAGCATCTTGAGAACAATATACAGGCATGCGTCATAGTCTTCCATCTTCGGACGCTGACCGGTGTGGGCGATATCCTCGAGCACCAGCGGGTGCAGTTCAAAATGCTGCCCAAACTGCTCGATCAGTTCGACATTATGAATCCCGTCAAGATTAATCCAACTGTTCGATGTCGTCTGTCGTAAAACCGAAAATTGCTGCGGAGAATCCAGCGGTTTTTCCTCAACCTTAGTTTCATCGTAATCAATCAGATATATCTGAACAGGTTCGGCTTTTTCGTCACCGGTATAAACAAGTGTCCCCGGCGGCAAACCGGTCTTGTGTGACGGTTTCTTATACAGACTCGGAAGTTTCAGTTTATTTAAATCGATTTTCATGCTAAACGCTCCTGAATTGAAAATAATTGATCGGTGAGAATCGGGCGGTCGTTTCTCCACTCATAGAGATGGAGTTGTCCGTCCTGTTGAAGTCGCAGAAAATTGGTCCGTAGCCCCACCCAACAGCCGCTGTTGCAATACCAATCCTGAAAAAGTCCTGCTTTGTGTGTATGACCGGTAATCAAAAAATCATACCCTTCCTGTTGTTTATTATTGTGATACAATGACATGATACCTTTGATTTTGGCCGGATCCTGCGCGGGCGTTAACGATTCAACGAATGCGTGGGTTTTTTCGTGGGTTTCGCTTTTTTCAAAAAAATTGACGGATTTATTCCACATCCACATAAAACTGCGACCGACTTTTAACAGGCTCTTTTCAGTCATCCCTCCGGCCGATAACAATGGCGAGCCTTTTCGGTCCTCAATAATTCCGCCCAGTATCGCCAGAATTCGGCCCCATCGCGGCGTTCCATCGCGGTTGAACGGGTCCAGTTCATGCCCATGCATGAACTTAAAACGCTTCCCGGCGATGGTTCGTTCAAACGGTCCGCTCATCCGCTCAAAAAACGAATGCGCCAGCAAGCTCGTACCAATCAAGTCTTCGAAATCCGCATCATGGTTGCCAACCACATAAACCGCCTGCAGTTCGGATAAACGCTCGACCAAATCCATTTGACGGGTCAGCACCCGGCCGATATTGGCCTGCCAGAATTCAAAGAGATCGCCGAGAATGAACAACTCGGCCTGTTGGGCAGTGACATAATCCAGAAAACAACTGAACTTGTATGCTTTATTATCCGCGGCAAAGTTATCACGCGGACCCCCGTCCCCGATATGCAAGTCACTGACAATGATGATGTCCCGTTCGACCGGCATCACATACCATCCTTTCCCGAAATTCAATGCCAATTTATCATAACGCCGAAACCTGAGATTGACCAGTCGAATCACTGTTTTTTCAGCGGTTTTTGTTTGAATATTGAAAAGCGGCCGGGATTTTGATTTAATCTATCCGGAAAAAAGGACAAAATTATGAATATACTCATTTTCGGAAGCGGTGCTGTCGGTCTTGGACTGGGCAGTTGCTTGTTAAAGAACGGGGTGGACACCACACTGGTTGCCGGGGCGGGAACCGTGGAAGCCTTAAAGACAAAAGGCCTGTGTCGCAGCGGCATTTTCGGCCCATTTGAAGCCGGGCCGCAAGACTTTTCCGCCTGTACCAGCCTGGAACAGGTTCAGTCAAAGACTTATGACTTTATTCTTGTGTGCACAAAGTCCAATCATGTCCGGGCAGCAGCCGAGGCCATCCAAGCCAACCGGCGCCTGTTAAAACCCGGCGGTAAAATCGTGCACTTTCAGAACGGCTGGGGCAATGCCGAAAAATTCCTGCCCTTTTTCCCAAAAGAAGCCATTTACAGCGGTCGTGTCATCACGGGATTTACGCGGCCGGCCCCCAACCATGTTAAAATCACCGTCCATGCGGACGCCATTCACATCGGCCCATTGTTCGGACAACCGCCGGAACCGACTGAGCCATTGTGCCGGGCAATAGAAGAAGGCGGCATTCCCTGCGTCGTATGGAAGGAGATTTCCAAAGACCTCTGGGCAAAGATGCTGTATAATTGTGCGCTGAATCCGCTGGGGGCAATCCTCGACGTGCCCTATGGAGCATTGGCGGACAATCAACACACCCGGCAATTGATGAATCGGATTATCGAGGAAGTTTATAAGGTTATGAAATCGAGTGACTATGCCACCTATTGGCCAACCGCGGTTGAATATTGTGATATCTTTTACAAGAAACTCGTTCCCCCCACTGCTGAACATAAATCCTCAACCCTGCAGGACCTTCAAGCGGGAAAAAAGACCGAAATCGAAGCCCTCACCGGACAAATCATCGAACTCGCCCAAAAGGCGGAAATCGATATTCCCTGTAATATGATGCTATACAACCTGATTCGTTTTATTGAAGAACGAAATGTTGTCTAAATGTTTTACGGCTTAGTCCGGATGAACGTCTTTTCGATAACTGCATCAAATATATATAGTTATAAACTAACCGTAAAACGCCAACCGCTGAAACCAAAAAGTTTTTTAATTTTTTTCATTATTTTCATCAATCCTTCGGTGCTTCGAATCATCTGTTATTGTGGAGATCAGGATGTATATATTTGTGGAATTGTGTATGCATTTCACAGTGCGGCAGAAGTGTGGCTTTATAGAAAGGAAAAAGGAAAAGAGAAAATTCGGTGGCCTTCAATATCAACCCTCTAATAGCCGGGGACGTAAAGACAGGTATCTTGAACCCTCCCTGCGTCCCCGGACTTTTTTATTAGAAGAAAGCCGCGGAAATCAAGAAGCGATGATTTCCGCAGCTTTTATCTTATCTTCCGGAAAATAGAACTAATCCTTCAATTTTGCCTTTTGACCCTGAATAACGGCCGTGGCGGTTTTGATGACTCCGGCAATGTCGGCCAGATTCGTCGGAATAATCATGGAATTGTTGCTCTGAGCCAGCTTTCCAAATTCATAAATATACTGCTCCGCAATTCGCAGGTTCACCGCACTGGAACCGCCTTCTTCATTGATGGACTTAGCGATTTCTCGAATTCCCAAAGCTGTTGCCATTGCGACTTTCTCAATTTCCGCCGCGCGGCCTTCTGCCTCGTTAATCCGTTTTTGCTTTTCACCTTCGGACTGAGCAATCATTTGCTGTTTTTCACCTTCGGCGCGGTTGATCTTGGCCTGTCGGTCTCCTTCAGATTCGGCAATCACCGCCCGTTTCTCACGTTCGGCACGCATCTGTTTTTCCATCGCGTCTTTAATACTCTGCGGCGGTAAAATATTTTTTACCTCATAACGGGTCACCTTCACACCCCATGGGTCAGAGGCTTTGTCCACCGCCGCAACAATGGCGCAATTGATCACATCACGTTCTTCGAAGGTCTTGTCGAGATCGAGCTTCCCCATGACACTACGCATTGTCGTCTGAGCGAGCTGTGTCGAAGCAAACCGATAATTATCAATCCCATAGGACGCCTTTTTAGGATCCACCACCTGCATGTACAGAATCCCATCCACCTCAACCGCAATATTATCTCTGGTAATACACTGCTGCGGCGGAACATCCACCGCCTGCTCTTTGAGTGTGTGTCGATAGGCAACCTTATCAATAAACGGCACCAGCACATGAAAACCGGCTTCCAGTGTTCGGGAGTACTTACCCAAACGCTCCACAATAAAGGCGGATTTTTGAGGCACAATCCGGATCGTTTTGAAAAAGGCAATTAGTAGAAAAACAATAAAGATGACCAGAACAACCGTCCATGGGTTAATCGAAACTTCCTTTACTAACATTAGAGGCATCATTGTGCAACTCCTTCCATTTTTAGAGGTTTTACAATTAACGTTAAATTATCTCGTCGAATAATTTCCACCATTTGCCCGGATGGGATTTGACAATCCGCCTGAGCCTTCCAATCCACTCCGTTCAGTTCGACACTGCCGGTCTGCGGAGGAATAATGGCATTTTTCACAAGGACTTTATGCCCGCCGTATTCCTCTATATCTTCAGCGGCATTTTGCCTGGAATAAACGTGACCCACAAAGATACCTCGAATCCATTTTCGCAGCGCCAGCAATAACAGTACGGAACTAACCAGAAAAATAACCAATTGAACATTGAGGGAAATGTCCGCAAACAGACACACCCCCGCAACGACCCATGCCCCGATGCCGAAGAAAAAGACAATCAGCCCGGGCAGGGCAAACTCCAGAAGAAATAAAATCAAACCGATGACCGCCCAGATGAATTCGGGCTTTAAAAATTCTTTAATCCAGTCCATGGCCTCTCCTTTCCATATGGTTCCATTTGGCAGTCATTTTAATCTGTCCTTTAATAGGTGTCACGTTTTTTTCGACCTTCTATGACTCAATTCCGGTGATTCTGTGATTAAAGACGCTTGTATTTACCGGGTGTTTCAAAAAATCATATTGGGAAATCTCAAAAAAGGAAAAATCATGGAATTTGCAACCAACGCATGATTTACTTTCGTAAAACAAGATGTATTTTGTCCGCGTATATCTTTGCCGTTTTTTGAGATACCCCAAAACCTTTCTTTTTCCTGAATAATTTAACAAAAATCTAATATTACAAGCCTTTCTGTCCCGTATTATAATGATTATTTGTTAAGTTTTAATAGGAAACCTTAGGTCCTGGAGAGTTAATAAAAGTTGAAAATCAATGCATCCATCTTGTTTTTGTTCGTTACCGTAATCTCGGGATTCGGATATGCGAATAACATTCAATTTGCGACTTCGACAGATCTCCTGACCGGACCTGATTTGCGGCTGGATTATCAGCCCCAGATAAATCTGTCCAATCCCGTTGATTGCTTCATGTATTTTGTCCCTTTGACCTCGCTTACTTCATTGGCCGTTACTACCGAACCCGACACCACTTTTTCAGCGGGCATCACCAGTTGGAAAACCCAACAGCATAGCGATGTCGTCCGGGTTCAATGTGACTTTCAGATAACGGGTGAAGGGGTTTATTGTGCCTCTTACTGTCCCCAGGAAATGATTCGCAATCAACTGGGTAAAAAGCCTGATGCCAAAGAAATTACGAAACTTCTCGAATGGATACGTCTGGACGGCTCCTGTCTGGGGCGTATTGACGGGTACGGAAAAATCGTCAATGGCAACATTCAAATGGAACGTGTAGAAATTTCTTTTGATCGTGACAACAGCAACAGTCCCGTCGAAGTCAGTATGTATGATGTCCGTAAAAAGAACGGAACATTCCTTTTTGAAAATCGCACAAACTGTCTGGTCGCCCGGGTCAACTCCCTGAAATTCAAACAGGATGAAGACGGAACGCCTCGCATGTCCGTTGAGATTGCTTCAATCAAAAAACATAAAGGTGTGGAAGGTATTTTTTCCCGATTGACCGCCGTGATTGCTAATGTGTTCTTTACTTCAACCCCCATCGCTCCTACAGGCAACGCGACTATGATGGACTTCGGTACGGCTTTATATAAAAAACAATCCGTGTTTACGTTCCCTCATGCATCCAATATCAAATCGGACCAGTTATCAAAACTTTAATCGTCAACTGTATCGGCTCTTTTAATCGCATTGGTTAGTTTGACCACATCCGCCATTTCGGCGACATCGTGAACACGCACAATTGAAACTCCTTTTTCGATAGACAGCGCAACCGTTGCGGCCGTGCCGAAAATTCTGTCAGCCGGGACGTCTTTGCCGGTCAGTTGTCCGATGAATCGCTTGCGGCTGGTACCAACCAGGACACGATAACCAATATCACAAAATAACTCCATACGATTAAGCAGTTGTAAATTATGTTTTGTAGTCTTGCCAAAACCGATACCGGGGTCAATAAAAATACACTCGGCTTGAATGCCCGCGTTTTCAGCGAATTTAGCCCGCTCCATCAAATACTCCACCACCTCGGTTACGACATCATCGTAATGCGGTTCGGTCTGCATGGTCTGCGGCGTTCCCTGCATGTGCATCAGAATAACGGGCACTTGTTTTTCAACCGCTAATTGCGCCATTCTTTCATCGACCAGTGCGCTGATGTCGTTAATAATGGATGCCCCGGCTTCAATCGCGGCTTTGGCAACGTCGAGATTTTGCGTATCGATACTGATGGGAATTTGCACCTGCTGCGATAGTTTTTTGATGACGGGAACGGCGCGCTTGATTTGTTCATCTTTGGAAATGGATTCGGAACCGGGACGGGTGGATTCCGGACCGATGTCAAGTATCGCCGCCCCCTGCTGTGCCATTTCAATGCCGTGAGCAACCGCTCTGTCAATGTCCAGAAATTGTCCGCCGTCGCTGAAGGAGTCGGGTGTGACATTCAGAATGCCCATCACAATCGCCCCGCCGGAAAAATCCAGTTTGCCCCTCGGCCACTTAACAATATCGGGGAGTTTTTTCATCACAATGCTCCGATTTGAAACCCAATGCCGGATAATTTTTTGGCCAAACTGTTTTGCGTATCCGCCAGCAAAACAGTTGTATTTTGAAACTCCCGGCGTACCGAATAATTCTTTCGCAAACCATCAAACCAGGCCGCCTGCTCATTTTCCGGCTGCAGGAGAATTTCCCGCATGTTAAAATCATCACGGTTAATCACATAGATTTGCTGAACCGTGTCGTGGATGATGCGTTCTTCGTCGCTGTCAAGTTGCTCTTTTCCGATTCGAATTTCCGGTACTTCGGGGGCAGGAAGAAAATCCCTTACCGTATGTTCGGCTTTCAGTTCAAAATGCCGACAGAGAGCATGGTAAATCATCATCATCCCGACGACCTTGCCGTCGAAAGAATAGCCCGCAATATGCGGCGTGGAGATGTCCACATTCTGCAGGAGCCACGGGTCCACAGTCGGCTCGGTCTCCCAGACATCCAGCACCACTGCGGAAAGTTTGCCGGACTGCATCGCCTTTTTGAGGGCGGTTTCGTCCTGTACCTTGCCGCGGGCTGAATTCAGAAAAACCGTCCCGTCTTTCATTGAGGCAAAGAACTTCTCATCCGCTAGATGAAAGGTTTTGTCCGGGCCTTCTTTGGTCAGCGGCGTATGCATCGTCACAAAATCGCAGGCGAATACATCCTCCAGCGGGTGATATTTCGCGTCGCCGGTTTGTCTTTGCAGCGGCGGGTCGTTCAGAACAACCTTCATCCCCAGCGAGCGGCATTTGGCCTCGACGCGGGAGCCGACATTGCCGACACCGACGATGCCGATGGATTTGCCCATAAGTTGAAATTTGTTTTTCTTGCCCAACGCCAGTAAAGCCGCAACGATATATTCGGAAACACTGTTGGCATTGGAACCGGGAGCCGAGGCAAAGCCGATGCCTTTGGACGCAAGGTAGTCCTGGTCAACGTGCTCGGTGCCGATGGTGGCGGTGGCGACGAATTTGACACGGCTGCCTTCGAACAGGTCTTTGTTGACCTTGGTGATACTGCGCACCAGCAGCGAGTCGGCGTCCTTGACCAACTCCGGCGTAATCTGTCTGCCGTCGACAAGCGTTACCTTGCCAACCGATGAAAAACAGTCTTCGGCTAACGGTATATTTTGATCGGCTATGATTTTCATACTGTCTCTATATTCCATACCAAACAATGTTGTCATTCCCGCGAAGGCGGGAATCCAGAAACTTCGCTTTTGTTTCTATCGCCCCGCCGGGGCTTGTTTTTTTGTCATTTCCTTTCCGGAAGCTTACGCATCCGGCTATTATCTTACGTCCCTGTCGGGACTAATAGAATTTTTCTGTTTAAATAGATTCTTCGGCTCCACTCGGAATGACATTTTCGGTATCCACACACACTATTATATTCTCATATCAGTGTATCACATTTAACATTTGATGGCAACCGCTTTGAACCAGGTATAGAAAAACGTGCCTTCGGGTATCTCGTCGACGCGGGACAGGTCGGCAATGCCCTGCTGGTACACATCTTTAGGCACAAGGTTGTCTTTTAGAATCTTTTCTTCGGCGGATTGGACCATCGGCACGATGATATGATTGACCATGCCGTCACGCAGTGCGGGTTTGAGTTTGTCGGCATAGAGCCAAGCCGGCTCACAGTGTTGTAACTCGAATCCCGCTTCCGTGAGCAAAGGCGTCAACCTGCGGCCGATGTTCGGGTCATGACCGATGTTTCGCTGGGCGGTGATCAGGCCGTTCCACGCGGCAAGCGATTCGGGCGTTTCCGGATGCCAGAAGCACGAGCCGTGGTCGCCTTCGATGACGGTAATCGTGCCGCCTGTTTTGAGCACACGTTTTAGCTCGACCAATGCCGCGACGGGGTTGTCCAGATGCTCCATCACGAAACAGACGAAGATATGGTTGAATGTTTCGTCGGCAAAGGACAGCTTGGTGATATTTTCCTGCTGAAATGTAACCTTGTCGAAGCCGGGCTGTTCTTTGAGTCGTTGGGCGGTCGCCAGCGACTTTTGGGAGATGTCGATGCAGGTATAATCCGCATCGGGGCTGTGATTGAGTAAAAGACGCGTCTGTGCCCCGACGCCGCAGCCGGCTTCGAGGACTTTGCTGCGGGCGGGAAACCGCGTCCCGGCGTAAATAATCTCTTCTAAAATTTCCGCCTGCTCATACAACCGCCGCGCTTCCCGCTCTGAATAACCATGCACGTATGCCATATTATTTATTCCTCAAATTACAAGTCCATCCACTTCGTTTTTGTAGGGTGGGCCGTGCCCACGCTGAATTTATTCATAAAACTCAATCTCCTCATGAAAATCTTCTTGTGTAAAACAACTCCAATCAAACCCTTCATAGATTTTTTGGTTTTGGTATTTTTGATACGTCGAATAAGGCCATTGATCCGGCTGCTCGCAAAGTCCGTGTTTAACCGGATTGTAATGAATGTAATGCATATGATTGTAAAAATCTTCTCTATCACGAATAAAATGCTCCCAGAATCGCCGTTGCCAAATGCCGGACTCCCGTTTTTTCTGTCGGGAGCCGGTTTGGGGCAATTCTTTCCCGCCGACGGCAAGATATTTTTTTGAAAAGAGGCGTTTTATAATCGACCATCGCTTGGAATAATCGCAGGATTCCGACGGCATCTGCCAGATGCAATGTAGGTGATTTGGCAACAGACAGAAGGCATGCGTTTTAAACGGTAACTCCTTCTGTACATGATGGAACGCTTCTTTTAAAAGGGGCCTCACTAAATCAGAAGTCAAAAACTCTCTGCGGTTATAGGTAACAACCGTAAAGAAGTGATAACCGCCAAACACTTTTTTCCGTCTGTAATTTGACATATTCTCAAATATTCCGCGTGGGCACAGCCCACCCTACTGGCTGCCATCCATCGATTTATTAGCAGTATCCATTTGTATTTTGTTGTCTTGACTTTCATATCGATCAAGTTTTATCTCAAGTTCTTCTATCTCTCTCGAATATGAAAGAATCCGATCTCGATTGAGCTTTTGATAGGCAATATGATCTATCATCACAAGCAGCAAAACCACAATAAGCCCAATACAAATAAATTTGCGATGCTTTACGACTCCAAGAATCAATACCAGTGTTAGCGAGACACCCAAAAAAGCATATATTACAACGACCCCACCGACTCCCACCATATACAACAATGGATAGATCAGCATGGCGCTAAATATTATTATCAATGAAATCCGTGATATCGATTCTTTTGTTTCACTTTTCATAACAAAATTCTCCTTTCCTCTTTTTACTTTTCCAGATTTCGGTCATGATGGAGGCTGTGATGATGCAGGCGAAGACGAAGAAGGCTGTTGGGATGGCGGCTTCGGGGCCGAAGTGTTCGATGGCCAAAACCGTGCCGAGTCCGGCGTTCTGCATGCCAATTTCAATCGACAGGGTTCGCTTTTGGCTGAACGGCATTTTGAATAATGCCCCGACGCCGTAGCCTGCGGCCATGCCGTAAATATTGAGCAGCAGGACGACCGTAATCACCGCAGCGGTCGCGTGGAGCATTTTTTCCCGGTTATTCGCTATGACCAGCGTGCAAATGAAGATAATGAACGTTACGGAGATTGCCGGAAACAAATCCTTGACCTTTTCGACGGCGGCGCTGAAGAAATGGCGCACGGCAAAGCCTGCTCCGAGCGGCAGGACGACCATGAACACGATGTCGGCAAACATCTTCCAGAAATCCACCGGCATCGTCGCCCCGGCGAGCAACTTGGCCAGCGCGGGGGTTAAAATCGGGCACAGCAGCGTCGAAACCGTCGTCAGGGAGACCGAATAGGCCACATCCGCCTTGGCGATGTAGCTCATGACGTTGCTGCTCATGGCCCCGGGCGCACAGCCGGCGATAATCAGACCGGCCGCCAGCATCGGCGGCAGGTGAAAAAGTCTGGCCAAAGCAAACGCTCCCAGCGGCATAATCGTAAACTGGGCAACAGAGCCGATGAGGACGATGACCGGGCGTTTGGCGATGTTTTTGAAATCGTTGACGGTCAGGACCGCGCCGATGCCGAACATGGTCAGCGCAAAAAACCACGTATTCGGAATTCGCAATGACTGGAAAATCACGGGCCATTTCTCGGCAGCCGCACCAAACATTTTATAATTTGCCAAAAACTCAAACGGCTGGGGAAAGAAATAACCTACCACCGCAAACAGCACAATCCAAACCGCAAAGAGTTTGGTGTACCAATGCAGTACGATTTTGAACGGATTTTGTTTTTGTGTTTGCTCCGACATTTTACTACTACGATTCTGTCGCCCCTTCGGGGCTTATAAAAAAGAGAATCCTTCAATCCGGGGGCTTACGCCACCCGGCTATTATCTTGCGTCCCTGCCGGGACGGGTGGAATCCGTTCGGCTATGCTCAGGACAAGTTTTCCTGTTTAATAGATTCCTCGCGTTCGCTCGGAATGACACAGGGTTATATCTCGTCGAGGCAGGCTTTGAGTTCCTTGCAAACGAGTTCGGCTTCTTCGGCGGTCAGATTATTGTGGAACGGCAGCGCCATGGTCCCTTTTACGACCGTATCGGTGACCGGGCAATCGCCCTCTTTGCAGCCGTACTGTTCGGCGATGAACGGCTGGAGATGTACCGGCGGGAAATAATTGCTGACCTGGATGCCGCGGTCGAGCATTTTCTGCAGGAGCGTGTTCCGCTGGTCCATTGTATAGCCTTCCGTCAGGCGAATCACGAAAACGAACCAGCTCATCCGGCCGTTTTGGGGCGCAGCCGGGATAATCAGCCGTTTTTCATCCGCTAAAAGCTGCTGATACATTTTGGCAACACCGGCACGTTTTTGGATAAACTCTTCGAGGCGTGAAAGCTGAACAATGCCTAACGCACAGTTGATATCACAGAGGCGGTAGTTATAACCAAGCCGCTGATGGGCGAGCCATCCGCCGCCGCGTCCGCGGCCCTGATTGCGCAGCGAGATACATAGTTCGGCCAGGTCATCATCATCGGTAAGAATCATGCCGCCTTCGCCGGTGGTCATTTGTTTATTGGGATAAAATGCAAACGCGCTCATTTTGCCGAATGTTCCGACTTTTTTGCCGTTCAGGTTTGAGCCGAGAGCTTCGCAACTGTCTTCGAGGACAGTGAGGTTGTGCTTTTCGGCGATTTGGCAGATTTTGTCCATTCCCGCGGGATTGCCGAAGACTTCTACCGGTAAGATGGCTTTGGTTTTGTCGGTAATCTTTTCCTCAATCTTAGCCGGGGCCATGTTCAGGCTGACCGGGTCGATATCCACGAAGACCGGCGTAGCTCCAACCATCATGGGAACCGTTACCGAGCAGATAAAGGTGAACGGCGTGACCAGAATTTCATCGCCGGGGCCCCACCCCAAGGCACTGGCACACAAAAACAGACCGCTGGTGCCGCTGTTGACGGTAATGGCGTGTTTGACGCCAATATATTCTTCAAACGCCTGCTCAAACTCGCGGACTTTCGGCCCCAGCGACAGATGCGGGGTCCTTAGAACCTGAGTAACCGCTTCGATCTCGGCCTCGGTAATATCCGGGCGTGATAAATTGACTCGTATGTCCATCGTTTCACCTTTATTAAAGAACCATAAAGGCCGGTATTATACACACAGGGGTTGATTTTTCCAAATCAATTCCTTTTTTCCGCCTGTCACTTCGACAAAAAGGCATTGACTTGAAAAGCGGCTTTGGATAGACTACGCGTTTAAGACTACAGTATCGCGCTATTTACGAGGATTGCATGACCGACAAAAAAGAAGAGTGCGGAATATTCGCCATCTATGGCGATCCGGAATCCGTACAGAAGACATATTTTGCCTTGCACAGCTTACAGCATCGCGGGCAGGAATCGGCAGGAATCGCCTCCAGTGACGGGGAATTGATCCATTGTTTTACCGGCATGGGACAGGTCAATCGTGTCTTCCGTGCCGGCAGGGGCATCCTGGAACGGCTGGATAATCCGATGGCCATCGGGCACGTTCGGTATTCCACCACCGGTTCCAGTAACCCGACGAACGCCCAGCCGTTTTTGAGCGAATACTCGCGCGGGCAGATTGCGGTTGCTCATAACGGCAACCTGATTAACGCCACCCTGCTGCGGGATGAATATGAAGCGTACGGGCATATTTTCAAGACCTCCAACGATACGGAAATTATTGTCCATTTAATGGCCAAACCGTCGCATGTTGTCAAGCCGGACCCGTTGGGGCATGTGTTGAACCATTTGCAGGGAGCTTATTCACTGGTCTTTTTATTCGCCGACCGGATCGAGGCCGCCCGCGACCCGTACGGGATTCGTCCGCTTTGCCTGGGGAAAACCGAAAATGGACATTACTGTGTGACCAGTGAAACCTGCGCACTGGATGCAATCAATGCCACATATATTCGGGACGTTGAGCCGGGCGAAATTGTCACGTTAGATAAACACGGCATCCGCAGCCGCTTCTTTATCGAGCCGGGAACCATTATCCCCGCACACTGTATTTTTGAGCATGTCTATTTTGCCAAGCAAAGCAGTATCATCTTCGGTGAAAATGTTCATGACGTGCGCATTCGCAGTGGGCGGCAATTGGCAAAAGAACATCCGGCAGACGCGGATATTGTAATTCCCGTCCCGGACTCCGGAACCAGTGCGGCCATCGGCTACGCCCGTGAAAGTGGTATTCCCTTTGATATGGGTTTTGTCCGAAGCCACTATGTCGGCCGGACGTTTCTTTCGCCCTCCCAGGACATGCGTGACCTGGCGGTGAAACTCAAACTCACGGTGGTCCGCAGTGTTGTCGAAGGAAAACGAATTGTCGTCATTGATGACTCTATCGTTCGCGGCACAACGACCAAAGGCAAGATCAAATCGCTTCGAAAGGCTGGCGCCAAAGAAGTCCACATGCGAGTGGCCTGTCCGCCGATCAAACACCCGTGTTTCTATGGTGTGGACTTTCCAACCCATGAAGAACTTCTGGCCAACCAAAAAAAAGGTATCGAAGCCATCCGGGAATTTTTAAATGTTGACAGTTTGGGATATATTTCGCTGGAGGGTCTTTTGGGGTGTGCCTCATTGCCCGCCGACCATTACTGCAACGCCTGCTGGAGCGGTCAATACCGGATACCGGTCAGCAAGATCGTCAATAAGTTTTCGATGGAACGTCACCAAATGCAGTTATTTGACGAGCACGAGATGTAAATGAACGAAAAGGAATTTCTCAGCTATGAAGCGTCCGGCGTCAACATTGATGCCAATGACCGCATGGTCGAGCGAATCAGCCGTTCGGTCGCCTCGACACACGGACCTCGGGTAATCGGACTGGAAAACGGATTTGCGGGCCTGTTTCGGCTGGACTATGACGAAAAACTGTTCAAACGCAACTATCGCAGCCCGGTACTCGTCGCCTGTACGGACGGCGTCGGGACAAAAATCCTCATTGCCCAGCAGATGGGGCGTTACGATACCGTTGGGATTGACCTCGTTGCCATGAGCGTCAATGACATGATTGTCCAGGGAGCCGAACCATTGTTTTTCCTGGACTATCTCGCCGTCAACAAACTGGAGCCTGAAGTGATTGCACAAATGGTCGAAAGTGTTGCCGCCGGATGCCGCATGGCCGATTGCGCATTAATCGGCGGCGAAACAGCGGAAATGCCTGACCTCTATAGTAAAGACGAATACGACATGGCCGGTTTTGCGGTCGGTGTTGTGGAACGCGACCGGATTATTACCGGCAAACTCGTTCAGAAAGGCGATATTATCCTCGGCCTGGCCTCCAGCGGCATTCACAGCAACGGGTTTTCGCTGGTACGCAATATCTGCTTCAAAAAACAGAAATTGAAAATCACTGACAAAATTGCCGAACTGGCCAACCGGCAACTGGGCGAGGTGCTGCTGGAACCGACACGAATCTATGTTAAGTCCATCGTCAAGCTGCTCGGCGGCTATAAAGTAAAAAAAGTCGTTCACGGCATGGCACATATTACCGGCGGCGGGCTGGTGGGCAATATCCCGCGCATCCTGCCCGCCGATTGCAATGCCGTATTGAATACAAACGCCTGGCCGGTTCCGGAAATCTTTCAATATCTTCAGCAGGCCGGGCCGGTCGAGAACGAGGAAATGTTCCGCGTCTTCAATATGGGTATTGGATTCGTACTGATTGTCGCACCGGATTTTGCGGACGCCATCAGCGCCAAACTGACACGCTACGGAGAGCGTGTTTACCGGATCGGCACCGTGACCGCCGGGACAAAAAAAGTTATTCTAAAATAAGGAATGTTAGAGTTCACACTTTAGTGTGTCAACCTATTCACAAGCTAAAGCTTGAACTCTAAACAAGGATGTAAAATGGGCAAAGCACCTGTCAACCTATCTAAACGGTTCCCGCCCGCCGGAGTACCCCTCCAAATACTCTCCGCACTTTTGCTTTACATCGCTTTGTCCGTCTATCTTCTGCGGCCTTATTTCGACAAAATCTCCGGCTACTATTTTCTGTATGTGATAAACCCGGTCATCGCCGCATGGGGTACTTATTTTCTCAGTCGGCGATGGATGAATAATTGGACGCCGTCGCTTCTGGCCGGAGCCATTTACGGTTTTTCGCCCTTTGCATTGAGTTTCGCTTCTTTTCAGCAGCCGGTCGCCGGATTCAGTTTCGTCATCGTCCCCTGGCTGTTTCTGCCGTCGGTTTACTGGCACAAAAACAAACCCGCCGACGCGTTTCGATTTTTCGTGCGAACGGTTTTTTCGCTGTTGCCCTTTGCGGGGATCTGCCTGCTGTTCTGGGCGGCGGCGCAGAAATGGGCCGGACCGCATTTTTTAATGCCCAAAAATCTTCAACTGACACCCAAACATTTCTGCGACCTGGTTTTTCCGTTGTACCAATCGGGCGACTATCTGACCTTTGGCATTTATCATGTGCCGCTGGTTCTGTCAATCATGGGTGTCTTCGTGCTGGTATCGATTCAGCGGATTTCCGTGGTGTTTCCGATTGCGGCGGCCATGACGCTGTGTTTTCTAAATCCGATTCTGCAGGTCAGCCCGATTGTCTGGGCGGCAATTCCCGTTTTGTTTTTAGCGATTCTGGCCGGGTTGGGATTTCAATCCATTTTGTTAGCCGGAAAAGCAGATTCCAAATGGATTATTGCCTGCGCGATTGTCGCCTCGATAGCGGCCGCCTTTTTCGGCGGTTTGGTGATTCGCCGTTTTACGGGCCTTGTCTTTGAATGGACGGCATTGATGTATGCCGTCGCCGCTGCCGGCTTGTGGATATTATTCTTTTTTGCCAAAACCGGCCTCCGCTGGCCATGGATGCGATGGATACTATTAACCGCCGCAACCGCCATTGACCTTATCTTCAGCGCCCGCTATCTCGTCGATAAGTTGTTTTAAATTGTTATTTCTTCTTTTCCGGGACCGGCAATCCCAACTCTTTTAGGACTTTCATCATGTCTTCCCAGACGCGTTTTCGGTTGTCGTAGGAGTAGTTTCTCAGTAGGTAAGCGGGGTGGTAGGTCGGCATGAGTTTGGCGGGCGGTGCATCTTCTGAAAAGCGATATTCGTGAAACCGGCCGCGGAGTTTGCCGATTGCATCATTGGTATTCAATAATGTCCGTGCCGCATGTGCGCCCAATGCAACAATAACCTCCGGCTGAATCATCTCCAACTGGCGTTTCAGATACGGCCAGCAGTTGTGAATCTCGTCAAGTTTCGGGTCACGGTTCCCCGGCGGGCGGCATTTGATGACATTGCCGATAAAGACCTCCTCGCGTGTCAGCCCCATCGCGATAATAATATCGGTCAGCAGTTTACCCGCCCTGCCGATGAACGCTATCCCCTTCTGGTCTTCATCCGCTCCGGGCGCCTCACCAACAAACATCAGCCGGGCTTTTGGGTTGCCCTGTCCGGGGACAGCGTTCAAACGACTGCCGGCAATTTCACATTTTCGGCAGGCACGGACATGGTCTGCGATTTTTTCCAGTGAATTGTCCATCTCGGAAACCTCTTGAGGGATTGTTGACTCCACCTGCGGCATGTTCGACTCCGGCATATTGCCTTTGAGAGTAAAATCGCCCACAAAAAACGATTCCATCTCCAGATGCTGTTTTAATAATTTATTTGTATCGACTTGTTTTTCCATGATGACCAACATTGTAAGCATTGAGGTAGTAAATACAAATAAAAAAGGGCTTTTCTCCAAGGAACGGTATGGTACCTTTTCTCTATACCGCCCTTTCAGGGCGCCCCCTTGGTGTGCCGTGCTAACCCAGCCCGTTGGGCTGGGCTAAGTTACTCCGGCCTTTCAGGCCGTAAGTTATCTTGCTGTAAAAACAGCCTGAAAACACATACAAAAGCAATGATCAAATGCGTTTGGAGCGGGAAGGATTGAAATAACAGACCAATTTCTGGCTGAAAACATCCGCTTCCAGCATCAGCGTGTCGTCTTTAATCTCATAGACAAACACGGTATCGCTGTATTTTTCAGCTTCCGGAAAAATCTGCGTCAATATATTGGGCCGTCTTTGCAGCAGACCGACCTGAAAGACGACGCCGCTTTTTTCGCAAAACAGCGCGATGTAATACGTCTGCCCTTCAATTAAATCCATAAAGAAATGACTTCCGTACGATAATTCCGGCATGAGATTCCCGCCGGGATAGGATATTTCACATAACGCCGCCATCTGGTTAATTTCGGAAAATCGTACCGGTACACCCAGCGACGGCGTGGAGGTTCCCCATCGGCCCGGACCCATCAGCATCGTAAAGTCTGTCTTTTTATCGCAGAACTGACCGTTCAGCTTTCCAATGAGTCTGGCCACTTCATGTTTTTCCTGCTGGGACAGTTGAATATAGGCGGACGGATCCACATAGATGACTTTATTGACTGCCTGCGAAATACTGCCTCCCATAAAACTGCCCTGCGTCTGAATCAGCATTCGTTCAGGAACTAAACGTTCCGGCAAACAGACCTTTTGGCGAACACCGGACGCCTGAAGCGGGCGGCACTGAAGAAGATTGATCTGGGGGGTCGAATCATCGGCAAAATTGACCGTAAATTCAATATCCACCGGATAATCATAGACCCGTCCCAGCGTTTCCAGCAACCGCCGCATGAGGGGCACAAATTTTGTCTTTTCAAGAAGCGGGTCAAACGTTAAGATCACCTGCCTGCCGCAATCCAGACCAAGCTGTTTGGCACGGATCACTGCATCCTGATCTTCGGTTGCCAAAAGATCAATATTCCAGGCCGGATCATGGGCCAAATACTGCTTCACAGAAAGCGTTTCATACTGGTTATCTTCAATATTCAGCATATCAATATAATGCTGCGAAAAATGCCGCTCATTATCCTTACTTAAATGGGGCCGCATAAACGGGGCATCCAGCGCGATCAAACGCGGATAATCGTCATCGGTTCTCTCTACCGCCCGCGTTCCCAGACCGGCGACAATACGAAGCATCCCTGCCTTTGGGTCAAGTTCCTTATTCCAGACAAACGTATTATAAGAAATGCCCACCCCCGCCGCATCCGGGAAAAAGTACTTGCCGTGATGCGTTCCGGAAACACGCTGCACCAAGAGCGCCATCTGTTCATCCATTTGGTCAAGTCCCCGCTGAAGCCGATAGGTCAGGGCGTCTTGGCTCATGGTGCTGGCATAGATCGTACGAACGGCCTCTTCAAATTTTTCATAGCGATCTTCCGGCGAGCCCTGATTGACCAGAAACAGACTTTCATATTTACCGGCAAACGCATTGCCAAAACTGTCCTCCAGAAGACTGCTGGAACGAACGATAATCGGCGACTGACCGAAGTATTCAATCATTTCCTGAAACTGTTCCCTGATTTCGTTTGAGAACCGCCCTTTCAGAAGCCCCTGCGCCAGCACTTCTGACTTCGAAAAATACCCTTCCGGAGTTTTCTGATCCATGCGCAGTTTCCAAAGACCATTCTGAACGACATAGGTGTGAAAAATATCCGAACCAACGTAAAATGAATCATGCTGTTCAAGATGTCCCGCCCAGTCAAAAGAGGTGTCCTCACAAAGAATCTTACGAGCGATAAGCATTCCAACGGCCTTGCCGCCAATATAACCGGTCCCGATTAAACGAGCCTTGATATCCAGCAGATCACGCAGCGAAAAATGAGATTTAAGGAGTTCAAGCATGCGCTCTTCACGTCCCACCATGATGCGGCAAATAGTATCGATAGCCTGATTGTATTCCGGAATAGCGGCATTGTACGCCGAATCGCCGGAAGAACGATCCACCAAACCCTCGGCGTTCAGAAACAACTGATCCCAGTAATCCAGTTTTCGCCGTGTTCGGCTGCGGGCGATATCGGATATATAGGAAAACAGACGGGCCGCATCAACGCTGTCCGTAACCGGAGTAAACCGAGTCCGATCATCACGATGCGGCAGAAACATGGTATGTGAATGCCGATTCCAGACTTTCAGCGGATGAATATAGCGCGTGCCTTCTAAATGGTAAACATCCAGAAGCAGTTGTGTGGTTCCACGTATTCGGGCAATTGTCCGGAAGGAATGGCGATCCCGCAACAGGGCAAAATAAGCAAGGGTATCTAATTCGTATAGATACGGACACGTTACAGTAAAAAAATTGCCGACCATCAAATCCGTCGCCCAGGTCGTCAATAAATCTGACAAACTGTCAAAGACATAAAAGGCCCCCTTGCCCTGCTGAGAGATAATTTGATGAACCTGTGTTGAAAAGGTTTCAAATCCGGTATCGGCATCCAATTCAACAATGGTTAATCCGGGTTTCGGCTCCAGCAATGCGGCGTGCTGGGCAAACCGAATATAGATCATTTTGCGATGTTCGGCAATCGCGCGGTCCACATAGGGAGTGACCAGTTCTTTATAATGAGCAATATCATCCACCTGCCAAACAACATTGTCACCATATTGAAGTCGGGTCAGCATTTCATCCAAATGGTCCAGCCCGGTACTTGGATAAGGAAATCTTTCCATGCAATTTTCTTTCGATTATAAGCCTGTTTTCTCAAACCTTATCTTAACAATATATGCAATATGATTCAACCGAATGATTTCTAAAACCCAAAAAAATCCCCTTACCACAAGGCAAGGGGATTTCGGTTTTCGCCACTATTCGTTAAGGGTATCAGGCTCGATATTACTTTCCCGATTAAACAACACCTTGCGCCATCATCGCATCCGCAATTTTCACAAATCCTGCGATATTCGCACCGGCAACCAGATTGCCCTTCTTGCCGTAGGTTTCTGCCGCGGCAACGCTCTGATCATAAATCGCATTCATAATCATCTTCAGACGACTATCCACTTCCTCGAATGTCCAATTCAAACGCATGGAGTTCTGACACATTTCAAGGGCACTGGTGGCAACACCGCCGGCATTGGCCGCCTTGGCGGGGCCAAATGAAACTCCGCTGCCCTGGAAGACATCGATTGCCTCCGGCGTGGAAGGCATGTTTGCGCCTTCGCCGACAGCGATTACACCATTCTTGACCAGTTTTTCAGCAGACTCCTTATCAACCTCGTTCTGCGTCGCATTCGGCAAGGCAATATCACATTTAACACCCCATATGCCGGAACACCCTTCATGATACTCCGCTTTCGGATGTTCATTGACATATTCTTTAATCCGGCCGCGTTCGATTTCCTTGATTCGCTTTACCGTGCTGAGTTTGATGCCGGCCGGGTCGACAATATAGCCGCTGCTGTCAGAAAGGGCAATGACATTGGCGCCCATTTCCTGTGCTTTTTGTGTCGCATAGATGGCTACATTTCCGCTGCCGGAGCTTACAACGGTTTTGCCTTTCCAGTCAGTGCCGCGATCCTGCAGCATCCGTGTCACAAAATAAACCAGACCGTATCCCGTCGCTTCGGTCCGCGCCAGAGAACCGCCCCAGCCCAGTCCTTTTCCGGTCAGAACGCCGGTAAAGGTATTTGTCAGCTTTTTATACTGACCAAACAAATACCCGATTTCGCGTCCGCCCACACCGATATCGCCGGCCGGAACATCCGTATCGGGACCAATGTGACGGAACAGTTCGCTCATGAAGCTCTGACAGAAGCTCATCACTTCATTATCGCTCTTGCCTTTGGGGTCGAAATCACTGCCGCCCTTGCCGCCGCCAATCGGCGTCGTGGTTAAGGCATTTTTGAAAATCTGCTCAAAGCCAAGAAACTTGATGATACCCAGATAAACCGACGGATGGAAACGAAGGCCGCCCTTATAAGGCCCAATCGCGCTGCTGAACTGGACGCGAAAGCCGCGGTTCACCTGGACATTGCCCTTGTCATCCACCCACGGAACCCGAAACATCATTTGACGTTCCGGCTCGACAAGACGTTCTAAAATTTTTGCCTTCGCATAATGGGGATTTTTGTCAATTACATCCTGAACGGATTCCGCCACTTCCTGCACCGCTTGATGAAATTCCTTTTCCACCGGATTGCGGGCGATAACCTGTTCCATAATGCTTTCTACAAATTGCGTAGCCATTGTTTCCCTTTCTTAAATGACGTTTTTGGCGTTCTTCATTCACTGGTCATCCATGCTCATGCAAACACAAATAACCAGCACGACGATTCATTATATAAATATAGTGTTTTATTTTTTAGATAAATTCCTTTTTTCCAAGATTTAAGAAAATTAGAATTTAAAAAGAATCTATTTACATTCCATCAATGTTTCTTATAATACTATTAATTAAATCTCTAAGCCAATAATTATTCAAGATAGTAAAGATTAGTTTTGTTAATACCATGAATTTGGATAGTGTCAAAATTTTTTGCGACCTTGTGGAGTTAAAAAACTTCTCCCGAACGGCTGAATTGCACGGCATCAGCCAATCTGCGGTTTCTCAGCAATTGGCCCAACTGGAAATGGCCCATAAAGCCCAGTTCATCAATCGCAAAAAACGTCCATTTGAGTTAACCAACGCAGGTCAGACCTTTTACCGGGCCTGCAAAGAGATTCTGGAACGCTATGACCAACTTCACAACGAACTTTCAGCGTTGTCTAAAACCAGTTTTCGTATCAACTTAGCTTCCATTTTCAGCATTGGCATGCACACCCTTCAGCCGTATGTTAAAAAATTTATGTCGATTTATCCTGATGTCAATCTGTCCATTGAGTATTTGGACGCAAAAGAAATCTATATGCGCCTTTTGAAAGGGAATATCGATATCGGCGTTGTAGCAATCCCCAAGCGGGATCGCAGTATTATCGTCTATGACTTTGAAAATGAGCCCCTTACGATGGTTTGTTCGCCTGACCATCCCTTTAGTCTCTCCAAAGAAATTGATATTCATCACTTGCAAGGCGAACGATTTATCGCTTTCGCGGAAAACGTACCGACGCGGCAGCACATCGACGGCATCTTAAAGCGGTTTGGCGTTTCTGTTCATATTGTCATGGAGTTTGATAATATCGAAACCATCAAGCGAGCCATTGAAATCAATTCCGGGATCAGTATTCTGCCCCAAACAACGATTATGACGGAACTGAACAGCGGAACGCTGCAATCGGTGGCTTTTATGAACGAACATTTTTATCGTCCGACCAGTATTGTTGTCCGAAAAGACTGCCAATTTAATAAAGCCGCCCAGTATCTCCTTGAACTGCTCCGGAAGGGAGCCGACCGGGATTTGTGAAAAGTGACGCGGCAACCGTCGATTCGAATGAAACTGCAATAAAGCCGATACGGACAAATTTGAAGGATAATGCGAACTATTTCAAATTCCTGTTTACATTTTGAGCTGATATTTGGTATTTACTAGGCAAAATTGATAATGCTTAACCAGGAGAATCCGTGAAACAACAATTTTTCTCTAAAATTATCATGCTATTGACGCTTTGCTCGATATCCGCGGCCGCCAGTTGTAATGATTCTGCAAATACATCCGTGAAAGACTGCAATTCATTAACACCCGTTTCAGAAGATACAAATCTGGAAAATGTCCTGGAAAATATCGGACAAGCATCTTCCACTTTGGAAACGTTTCAATGCAGCCTTTCCTATCTTACTATTCAGGACCCTGAAATCGTAGATTCGAGGTCCCTTCAAACCGGAAAACTTTATTATCAAAAAGATAAAGATAAGGAACGTTCCCGGCTTCGGATTCGATTTGAGCAACTCCAACAGGATGATTTTGACCCCGAGGAATATATCGAAGATTACTATTTTGACGGCGTCTGGCTGACCAAGGTCGATTATAAGCTCGAACAGATTAACCTCTATCAGCAAGCCCCCGAAAATAAGCCTGTCGACGTATTTGAGCTGATAAATGACCGTTTCCCGCTTATTGGGTTCTCCGGGGCTAAAACGCTCCGGAAAGACTTTAACATCTCTGTCGCCGGCACAAATGGAACTGACCCGAATGAGCCGATCCAACTTTTATTAAACGTCAAAAAAGACTCAAACTATCGAGATAGTTACAAAAAAATTGACTTTTGGATCGATAAAAATAGCTATTCCCCGCTGCGTGTTAAAGCTTATTCGACCCAGGGTGATATTTACGATATTCGATTTTTAAACATCTATATCAATAAAAAATTGAAAAACGCGGTTTTTACTATTGAAACCCCCGCCGGTTTTCGTGAAAATAGAGAACCATTGGAAACGGCTCAATAAAGAAAGGAACCGAATATGGCCAAAGGACTGGTACTTTACTATTCCAGAAGCGGTAACACCAAAGCAATGGCAAACGCAATTGCCGATGCGATGCAAAAAGCTGGCCTTTCCACGAAGTGTAAAAGCGTTACCGATACAAACGTCAACGAACTTCTCGATGCTGATGCTATCGTTGTCGGCTCTCCGACTTACTATGGGCGAGCCGCCGCACCGATTGCCGCATTATTTGACGAATCTGTCAGCAAACATGGTAAGCTTGACGGGAAAGTCGGCGCTGCTTTCAGCAGTTCGGCGAATATCGGCGGCGGGAATGAAACAACCATCTGTGAAATCAATAATATGATGCTCATCCACGGTATGGTCGTTCAGGGTGATCCCCAGGGCGATCATTACGGGCCCGTCTCTATCGGAAAACCCGACGAACGTGTCCTGAACCAGTGTGCTCGCCGGGGACAGCGCATCGCCGAATTAACCCAAAAACTATTCGAATAATAATTTTTCGTGATTTTGTGATTGAAAATGTGAGCCGATTTATGTAAAACTTTCGGCAGTAATAAACGATATTAATTTTTGTTTATCTTTAGGAGGCATGACTGATGCAGGAATACGAAGATTTGAAACGACTGGTTGCAGAAACTGAAGCAGACATCAATAAAGCAGAAGGCGGGAACAAAGCTGCCGGGACGCGCGTTCGCAAGCAAATGCAGACAATCAAGCAGGCTGCTCAGTCTGTCCGTAACAAAGTGCTTGAACT
>JADHXS010000105.1 GCA_016782835.1 Phycisphaerae bacterium
GATTGAGTAGTAGTTTTATAGAATGGTTTGCAGTTATGCTGCTGTGAAGTAATCACTGATCGTATTGAAAAAAGCTATGAATAGATTTACATCAGACGAGACATCCAGAGGGTCTAAGCTCTATCTATGGTTTTGCTGTTGGCATACTCCATTTAAAGCAGTTCAAGCATTGGCACGCCATTCTGACCCAAAACTTACATATAATACATATGCAAGAATGTTTGAGGAGAGTGAAAAGCAAGCAATGGAAAATCTACCGTCAATTGATTTTACAAACCTCATGGTTCAGGAGACTTTACAGGGAGTTGAAAAGCCATCCATTGATGAAGAAAAAGTCTTTGCCATTTGCTTAGCCATGTCTTGCGCACAAGGACGGAAATGCACGGACTTAGACGGATATAAAGAACAAGATACAAGGTTGCGTAAAACCTGCGTTAGAGCCAATAAAACAGCATTCAACGCACAAAATGAAAGAATACCGGAGGTGGGACTTGAACCCACACCCTGTTGCCAGGACGGGATTTTGAATCCCGCGCGTCTGCCATTCCGCCACTCCGGCTCAGTTTGAAACGCCTACTATAGTAAACAGGGGCACTTACGTCAAATCTTTTTTTCTTTCGCATCCAGAAAAACAATATCTTCGGGAGTGGCGACGACATCCCGCCTGCCGGAGCCGAGCAGGTCGCGAATTTTGCCGCTGTGTTGACCGGCAACCTTTTTCAGCTCGTCCGAACTAAGGCTGGTAACCGCTTTGGCGGAATCATTAATCATAACCACTGCTCCGGCGTCAAATGTGCCTTCAATGTGTGTTATACCGCTGGGAAGCAGACTTTTTTTCTTTTGTATGGCCCCTAAAGCACCTTGATCAATGTGAATTGTTCCTTCAGGTTTGCTGTGCAGAATCCAACGTACCCGATTGCTCAACTTTTCTGCTTTGGGGAGAAAGAGTGTGCCGATTTCTTTGCCGGCGATAATTTTGCCAATCACATCCGGTTCCCGACCGTTAGCCAGTACCATCCTGCAATTGGCGGTTGCGGTGATTTGTGCAGCTTTGAGTTTTGTTTTCATGCCGCCGGTCGAATGCGTACTGCCGTGTTTGCCGGCAGCCTTAATGATGTCATCCGTAATTTCTTTAACGATGCGCACGGGTTGAGCATCGCTGTTTCGCCGGGGGTCCTTGTCATAAAGGGCATCGATGTCGGTCAACATAATCAGCAGGTCGGCATCAATCTTGCTGGCAACCAATGCGCTGAGTTTATCATTATCGCCGAATGCCGTTCCAATTTCGTCTGTTGAAACACAATCGTTTTCATTAATAATAGGAACGACGCCGAGTCGCAGCAGACTTTCAATAGCATTGCGCAGATTCAGATAGCTTTTTCGTTTATTAAGAACCTCGGCAGTCAGCAGAACCTGTGAAACGGTCAATCCCACTTCCGCAAAAGCCTTATGGTATTCGTGCATCAGCAGCGGCTGACCAATCGCCGCACAGGCCTGACGTATTTTCATATCGGTTACAGGGCCGGAAAGGCGTAATTGTTTGGCACCCATGCCGATGGCGCCGCTGGAAACGATTAGTGCCTGTCTATTGGACTCGATAAGTTGGGCAACCTGCCGGGCCAGTGTTTGGAGGTATTTACTGTTAACGCCTGACTCCGTACTGAGTGTACTGGTGCCTATTTTGATGACGACGCGTTTGGCGGTTGTGAAATTTCGCATGGTCAGCCAATCCAGTCTTTGTTTAGTTTTATATGCGTAAATTTTCTTCCCGATGTATCGGAGAAATCGGCAACGATGTGTCCTTTGCCGACCATTCGCCATTTATAAATCAGCAGGCCTTCCAGTCCGACGGGACCGCGTGCGTGAATCTTGTTCGTGCTGATGCCGACTTCGGCGCCGAGTCCGAAGCGGAATCCGTCACTGAACCGCGTGCTGCAGTTCCAGAAGACATCCGCCGCATCGACCAGATTCATAAACGCCATCGCGGTGTCTTTATTTTGGGTAACGATCGCATCGGTATGCTTTGAACCGTAGGTGTTGATATGTTCAATGGCTGCATCCAGGTTTTTGACGACCCGAACGGACAAAATATAGTCCAGGTATTCGGTTTTCCAGTCTTTTTCTGCGGCTTCTTTGACATCGATGATCGCCCGCGTTTTTTCGCAGCCGCGGATTTCAACATTTTTCGCCTCCAAAGCCTGTTTGACGCGGGGCAAAAATCCGGCTGCGATTTGCTCATGTACCAGCAGGGTTTCGGCGGCATTACACACCGCAACATATTGGCATTTCGAATCAACCGTAATTTTGACAGCCATATCCGTATCGGCCTCGGCGTCGATATAGACATGACAAATTCCATCGGCGTGCCCCAGAACAGGTATCGACGTGTTGTTCATAATATGTTTAACGAATGCGTTACTGCCGCGGGGGATAATCAGGTCAATGTATTTGTCCAACTTGAGCATCTCGGCAACATCGGCCCGCGTTTGGAGCAGTCCCAGCCAGCCGTCGGGCAGTCCCGCAGTCGCGGCGGCTTTGCTGATAACATCGGCTAAGATGCGGTTGGTTTTGGCTGCTTCGGAGCCGCCTTTAAGCAGGACTGCATTCCCGCTTTTCAGACACAGAGTGGATATTTGTACCAGTGCATCGGGGCGTGATTCGAAGATAACTCCGATTACACCGATAGGGCAGGTCACCTTATACAATTCCAGCCCTTCATCCAGTTCCAGAGCGGACAGTGTTTTTCCGACAGGATCCTCGATAGCAATCAGGCTCCGGACACCTTCGCAAACACTGTCAATCTTGCCTTGGTCAAATTTCAATCGTTTCAGCAGCGGCTTGGCGAGACGGTCTTTTTCAGCCTGAGCCAGGTCTTCCTGATTGGCGGCGATGATTGCCTGCGCATGCTCCTGAAGGGCCTTGCGGATTGCTTGCAGGCCCCTGTTTTTCTGTTCGGCTGTCGCGGCGGCCATCTGGGTTGAAGCCCGACCGGCGCGGGCGGCGATTTCACTAATAGTCATGAAAACTCCTGTTAATTCATTCTTTTCACGATTATAATACTATCTAATACTATCGGAAAATAACGACAAAATCAAACATTAAGGTTTATTGTAAAAATAGTTTTCCTAACCAAGTCTTCGAAACGCCCCTGCAATCCATCCAAAGCGGGAATTTTTGCATTAAGTCCTTGCAAGCCCCTATTTGAATCAGTATAATCACCTGCCGCGATGCGGGCGTAGCTTAATGGTAAAGCCCCAGCCTTCCAAGCTGGTCATGTCGGTTCGATTCCGATCGCCCGCTTTATGCGGTGCATCATCGGGCTTTCGTCATCGCCGGCGAAAAACTGCCGTTTTTGTCGGTCCGATTTGCTTTGCGGCTCTGTTGTGTCCGATCGCCTGCTATAAGTCCTTGTTTCTTCAGCGGTTGAAGTAGCGGGGCTTTTTTTGTGAGGGAACAATGCATGGTGTTCAGTCACAGGGGTACTCAGAATGAAATCTCAAATGCTGACGGCTATCGGTCAAGTTGAACTCAGAGAAGTTCCCGCCCCTGCCATTGGCAATCCCAATGATGTACTGCTTAAGATTGCTTATGTTGGTGTTTGCGGCAGTGATGTCCATTATTACGAAACAGGGCGAATCGGCAGTCAGGTTGTGCAGTTTCCGTTTACCGTAGGCCATGAATGTTCTGCAACGGTTGTTGATTTCGGATCGGCCGTAAACGGTCTCGAAAAAGGCGAGCCGGTTGTGGTGGAACCGGCGGTATCATGTTGGCAATGTGACCAGTGCAAAGCGGGGCGGCCTCATACGTGTCGACAGTTAAAATTTTTAGGTTGTCCGGGACAAATTGAGGGCTGCTTAAGTGAATATCTTGTGATGCCTGCGGAATGCTGTTTCCCAACAAAAGAAAAAATCACCCTTCAGCAGGGAGTGCTTTGTGAGCCGTTTGCGATAGGTGTGTATGCGGTTGGACAGTCGCAATTACAGGTGGGACAAACCGCCGCCATTCTGGGAGCCGGGCCGATTGGGCTAAGTTGTTTAGCGGCTGCACAGGTGCGGTCGGCAACAAACATTTATGTGACTGAGAAAATTTCCGAACGGATAAAAATCGCAAACAATGCCGGCGCGACATGGGTGGGTAATCCGGATTCGGAGAATGTTGTTGCGTCGATACTCAAACAGCAGCCCGACGGTGTGGATATTGTTTATGAATGCGCCGGACAGCAGGAAACCCTGGATCATGCCATCGAAATCCTCAAGCCCGGCGGAAAACTGATGGCAATCGGCATCCCGCGCCAATCGCGAGTCAGTTTTTGTCCAGATTTGATTCGGCGTAAAGAGATTTCTGTCATCAATGTACGCCGTCAAAATCACTGTACACAAAAGGCGATAGACTTGCTTGCCGAAGATAAAGTGAATCTGGACTTTATGATAACACACACATTTGATTTTAACCGGACATCGGAAGCCTTTGACCTTGTGGCTAATTATCGTGAGGGTGTTGTGAAAGCACTCATTAAGGTTGAATCATGAAAGCGTGCACGGTTAGTATTGGAAATGAGCTTTTAAACGGTCAGACGACCGATACCAATACTTCATGGCTGGCAGGAAGATTGTTTGATGCCGGCATTATCACGGTCGGAGGCTGGATCGTTCCGGATGAAATAGACCGCATTGCTGGGGCATTAAAAGCCGCCGCCGAACAGGCGGATATCATTTTTGTGACCGGGGGACTGGGCCCGACGGATGATGATTTGACACGGCAGGCGGTAGCGGATTATCTGGAGGTTGAGCTTGAATTTCACCCGAACATTCTGGATGACCTGAAAGCATTTTTTGAAAAACGTGGGAAGGTAATGGCCGAAAAGAACCGCTGCCAGGCCTATGTCCCCGCCGGGTGTGAAATTTTGGAAAATTTGTATGGAACGGCTCCGGGGTTTTGGTGTCAAAAAGAGGACAGATTTCTTGCTGTAATGCCCGGCGTTCCGGCTGAAATGAAGCGGATATTTGATAAAGAGGTTTTACCTCGCATCCAAAAAATTCATTCCGGTTTCATCGTTGTTTCCGGAAAGGTTCGCTGTTTCGGACCGGGAGAGTCCACCATTGCCCAAAAGCTGGGAAATCTGATGGATCGCAGTCGCAATCCCCTGATTAACTGCACCTGCGGGGCGGGGGAGATTTTGCTTCATATTGTTGCACAGGCTCAGAATCGCAAAACCGCCGCAGAGATGATTGACCGCGACAAAAAAATGCTTTCGACTCTTTTAGGCGAATGGGTCTATGGATATGATGAAGACTCGCTACCGGCCGTTATCGGGAGTCTGCTCAGGCAAAAAGGACACACGATTGCCTTGGCTGAGTCATGTACAGGTGGATTGGTTTCGAAAATGCTGACGGATGTCCCCGGCTCCAGCGATTATGTCATGGCCGGTTGGGTTACGTATAGCAATGAAGCAAAAATCAGTCAGTTAAATGTACCGGCGCAGTTAATAGAGAACCATGGGGCCGTAAGTGAGCCGGTTGCATGTGCGATGGCCCTCGGCGCTGCAAAAAAAGCAGAAACTGATATAGCTGTAGGAATCACCGGTATGGCCGGGCCTGGAGGCGGAACGGAAGAAAAACCCGTAGGACTTGTTTATATTGGGATATGTATGGGCGGGGAATGTTTTGTCGAAGAGTGCCGTTTTCCGGCAACAAACAGGGATTTCATCCGTCGTAGGGCGGCATTGGCAGCATTAAATCTGGTTCGTTTGCAATTGCAGATTTGACGGAAAGGTATTTGTTTGGTAAAATAATAAATTCGAGTAATGTGGGCATTATTCGGGCTATTTTTTTTATAAGTGAGAATTCATGTCAAATAAGCGGAGACATTTAGGCGAAATCCTTTTTAAGAAGGGTTACGTCGGCAAAGAAGACCTGATCAGGGCAATTAAAGAGGGCAAAACGACGAATCGCCGGCTGGGGGAAATTCTGATCGAGGCGGGATTAGCTACGGAAGATCAGATTTATGAAGCCCTTGCTAAACAGTTCGGTCTTGACTACGTTGACCTTGAAAAGGTCGATATTCCTGCAGAAGTCTCCCGTCTTGTTCCGGATGAGCTGGTCAAAAAACATCGCGTCATCCCGATTTCTCAGGATAACGGCGAGCTTAAAATTGTTGTTAAGGATCCGATGGATTTGGATACGCTGGATTTGCTGCGTTTCAGGCTGAATATGGAACTTCGCACCTGCCTTGCAAGTCCGACAAAGATAGATAATTACATCGACAACGTCGGGGCTGCAGGTAGTGGCGGCGGCGCCAGCGTTGGTTTCGGGGGAGACACGGAGGATTATCGCAGCAGTATTGACGCAACCGCTGCGGAATTGACTGCTGCCGGTCATGCCATTGAGGCGGAAATTCGGCGGGCACAAGCGGCTGAGAATGAAGACGAAGAAGGTCCGATTGTTCGTTTGGTAAATCTGATTATCGACGAAGCGGTTCGGATGCGAGCCAGCGATATTCATGTTGAACCCATGGCGGATCGTGTACGTGTTCGGTATCGTATTGATGGTGTGTGTGTGGAGCGGGATAATATCCCCAAGAATATGCAGGCCCCCTTGATGACGCGTATCAAGATTTTGTCCGGGATGGACATTGCGGAACGCCGGTTGCCGCAGGACGGACGTATCAAGCGGGAAATTGACAGCCAGGATATCGATTTTCGTGTTTCTTGTCTTCCCGGCTATCATGGGGAGAGTACGGTGCTTCGTATTTTGCGACCGGAATCAGTGAATATCGGTATCCAGGCGATTGGTTTTGAATCGGAGGATTACGAGCGATTTAAAAAGATTATCAAGCGGCCGAATGGTATTTTTCTTGTTACGGGACCGACCGGTTCCGGTAAAACCACGACGCTCTATTCGGCGCTGCAGGAATTAAACCGCCCGGATAAAAAAATCATCACCGCTGAAGACCCGGTGGAATATAACATTGCAGGGATTAACCAATGTCAGATTCGGACAGATATTGGATTAACATTCGAATCCATCCTGCGATCCATGTTGCGTCAGGCGCCGAATATTATCCTGATTGGTGAAATTCGTGACGGTATTGTGGCTGATATTGCGATTCAGGCCGCCTTGACAGGGCACTTGGTGTTTAGTACGCTGCACACGAATGATGCACCCAGTGCGATTACCCGTTTGATTGACATGGGGGTCAAACCCTTCCTGGTGGCCAGTTCCATTCAGGCGATTATGGCTCAGCGCCTGATTCGTACGATTTGTTCCGATTGCAAGACGGTAGATACATCTCCGGACCCCCATTACCTCAGACTCTTAAATATTAAACCGGATGAACTGCGTCAACACCCCGTTTATAAAGGATCCGGGTGCAATCGTTGCCAGGGAACCGGCTTTAAGGGACGTATTGCAATTTTTGAAATGTTAGAGATGAATAACCAGCTTCGTGATTTGGCATTTGCCCGGGCGCCTGCGGGTGAATTACGAAAAGCAGCCGTAGCAACAGGCATGAAGACGCTGCTTTCAGATGGAAAAATTAAGGTTTTTAAAGGTATTACAACTCCTGCTGAGGTGTCGCGTGTAACCCAGGCCGAGGGATTGGTTCTGGACGAATAAAACGGGTCTTATTATTCTTATAAGGTTGAACAATGGCAGAGAAATCATTACATATTGACCGATTATTGGATGCCTGTATCAAAATGGGGGGATCCGACCTGCATATTGTGGTTGGGCGTCCACCGGTACTCCGTATTTCCGGCAGACTTCGATCACTGGATACGAAAGTATTGGAATCCGATGATACAACATCGCTAATGAAAAGTATTACCCCGGAACGAAATCAGCAGGAACTTCAGGAAATGGGCAGTACCGACTATGGTTTTGCGTTTGGAGACGCCGGACGTTTCAGAACGGCCGTATTCAAGCAAAGGGGGTACATTTCAATGGTTCTGCGTCTGATTCCCTCGGCGCTTTTAAGTTTCGAGCAGATTGGACTTCCGTCGTTGTGTTCAGCATTGTGTCGACGTCCGCGAGGTCTTTTTCTCGTAACCGGACCGACGGGCAGTGGTAAAACGACGACGCTGGCCAGTATGATCAATTACATTAATGAAAATCTGGATCGGCATATCATTACGGTAGAAGAGCCGATTGAATATTATCATCAACATAAAAAATCGATTGTCAATCAGCGTGAAGTGGGACTGGATGTGACTTCTTTTTCCGAGTCTTTGAAACGTGCATTGCGTCAGGACCCGGACGTCATTCTGGTGGGAGAGTTACGTGACCTGGAAACCATGGAAGCGGCAATCACAGCGGCGGAAACCGGACACCTTGTTTTTGGGACACTGCATACGACGGGTTGCCAGGGAACGATTAACCGTATCATTGACGCGTTTC
>JADHXS010000106.1 GCA_016782835.1 Phycisphaerae bacterium
CAGGCCGGGCGATTTCGACATCCCGTAACAAATACGGATAAATCTTATGTTGGGTGTCCGGAATACTTAAACCACGTTTTCGACGCGGATAAACCGCTTCTAAGCCCATCTGACGCATCAGTCGGCGAGTCCGTTTGGGTTTGAGCCGGATGAGACATGGCTTCCGGTTAAAGAAGTTCTCGAAAAACCCGTCAAGCCGGAAACCTTGCTCAACGCGGTTTCCAATGCACTAAAATAGACCGCTTGCTATGTGATGAGCAACTATTGAAACGAATGGGTCTTAGCGATCCATTCGTTTCTTTACATTTTCGCAATACTTTAGCCGTAATCGCCACTCGTTAGTGCTACAACTTGCCTACAACTAAAAAGGCAATTACCTCATGAAATTACAAGAATTTCAAACCCATAAGGCAAGTAACATCAAAGACTTGAAAAAATCTCAAAAAATGCAAACATTTTTAATAGCTGTTATCGGTTTGCCTGTCTTTATCCCGACGAATCTCTTCTAAAATTTCTCTTCCGCCTTCTTCCAGAATCTGACCAGTCA
The DNA here is from genome assembly GCA_016782835.1 of Phycisphaerae bacterium. Taxonomy (GTDB): domain Bacteria; phylum Planctomycetota; class Phycisphaerae; order Sedimentisphaerales; family Anaerohalosphaeraceae; genus 4572-13. The sequence goes on from JADHXS010000106.1 coordinate 548, forward strand.
TTATGTCGGCTGTTTCGCCGGCTTTATCAACTGGACAGGACATTTCTTTTCTGATGATTTTCGTTGCGGTTAGGTTGCACAAAATCGCGTGAATATGAATCGTCTCTTTTTCGATATATGAAAACACACCGAGCGGAATACTGCATCCCCCATGCAGTCCCGCGAGAATTCGCCTTTCCGTTTCTGCGGTGATTCTGGCATTTGGGTCGTCCAGCTTGGAAACAAGCTCACACAGTTCGGTGTCATCCTGTCGTGTTTGGATGGCCAACGCTCCCTGACCCGGTGCCGGGATAAAATCCTTAGCTTCCAACACCAGCGAGATTTCAGCCGACAATCCGAGCCTGTTCAGCCCGGCCTGTGCGATGACAATCGCATCAAGCTGACCTTCCTGAACTTTCCTGATGCGCGTTTCAACATTTCCGCGTAAAGGCGGGTAATTCAGGTCTTCCCGAATCAGTTTCAGTTGCGTCATTCGGCGAAGGCTGGATGTACCGACACTGGATCCTTTAGGCAGATCATCGATTGAAGCAATTTTCCCCAAAGTCACAATCACATCATTAACGTTCTCTCTTCGGGGAATCGCCGAAATAACGAGTCCTTCGGTCATTGCAGTCGGCAGGTCTTTGAGGCTGTGGACCGCAATATCCGCCCGGTCGTCCAGCAATGCCTTTTCGATTTCGGATGTAAAAAAACCGATTGAACCGACCTCGTAAAGAAAATCGGACTTATCACGGTCTCCTTTTGTCGATATTTCGACGATTGACAGGGATAAACTCGGAAATAGCGAAGCCAACGCATCCATGACCTGATTGGCTTGCGCCAAGGCTAATTTACTGGCTCGGGTGGCGATTCGTATCTGCTTCACGGCATACTATCTCTTTTAAGGACACTTTCGACACTATTATAAACCGTTTAACGAAGAACATCAAGACACATTGCGGCGTGATTTTATGGGAAAAATGAAGGACGGTTGATTATCAAGTATGTTTTTAGTATAATCGCAAAGGGTTAAAATTCTTTATGTATATGTAAGACTTTAGCCAAGTGTAAAATACCGATTTGTCATTCCCGCGAAAGCGGGAATCCAGCGTAAAAATGGCCTCCGCCGAAGGGGGTTTCCTGTTTTTTTACAATCGGCTAAAATGTTACATGTATATGAATTTTCAGTTTTTATAGCATTTTCGGATCTGAAAAATGATATTAAACGATTTCGAGCAAAAGATTTTAAGTGCAATACAGAACGGGATGCCGATGTCCCGCACGCCGTATCAGGATTTATCAAAAAAAATCGGAACCACCGTTGAAGAATTGCTGGCGATACTTCGACAATGGCAGACGGACGGCAAAATCCGCCGTCTGGGAGCCGTTGTTAACCATTTTCGGATAGGGTATGGAGCTGGGGCAATGGTGGTATGGCATGTGCCGGAAGATAGGCTCGATTCGGTCGGGAAGTTGTTTGTTTCCTTTACAAATGTGTCTCACGTCTATCTAAGGCCTGCAAAGAAACAATGGCCTTATAATCTGTATACCATGGTTCACGCTTCCGATATCGAAGAACTTGAGACAAAGATTGAAACCATGAGCCGGCAAAGCCGAATCACGGAATTTCGTGCATTAAAAACCGTTAAGGAGCTAAAGAAAGTTCCTCCGGCATATATTGTTGAACAGTAATTTTTTAACCGGGGCCTGTCGAGCAGCTTTATGCAAATTATTCTGGTTGGCATTAATCATAAAACCGCATCGGTTGATATCCGTCAGCAGCTTGCGTTCGATACGCAGCTTGCAGGTAAGGCGTTGCGCAAACTCAAGGATACATACCCGGATTGCGAGTTTGTTTTGTTGTCAACGTGCAACCGGGTGGAATGCTATGCCGTTGTTGAAAAGACGACGGACCTGAGCCCCACTGCATTGGCCGAATGGCTCGCCGATTTCAGGTCCGTTGATTTTGAGGTCATTAAGAAATCTTTTTATATTAAAACCGACGAAGATGTCGCCGCCCATCTGTTTACGGTATCCTCCAGCCTCGACAGCATGGTCATCGGAGAAAACCAGATTACATTTCAGGTCAAGGAAAGTTATAAACTGGCCTGTCATTGTAAAACCACGGGGAAAATTTTAAACCATCTCTTCCATGAAACATTTCGAACAACCAAAAAGATTGTAAGCCAAACGTCCATTTTCAATCGCAGGGTCAGCGTTGCCGGCGTTGCAGTGGATTTAGCAAAACAGTTATTGTCCGATATCAAATCCGCCGGTGTGGTGATTGCCGGCGCCGGGCAAATGGCCGAACTGCTCGTGGAGTATTTTCAGCATGAAAACTGCCGGACCGTGACGGTTGTTAATCGCTCAGAAAAACGGGGCTGCCGGCTTGCCGAAAAACGGGATATTTCCCGTCAGCCCTGGGAGTTGCTGGACCGGGAAATTGTCGGATCCGATATTGTCGTAGGAGCCGCTGCGGACACGCAGGGGTATTTGTTCGGCAAAGATCGGATTAAATCCCTCATGGCTCGCCGGCAGAATCGACCGTTGCTGATTATTGATATTGCGGTTCCGAGGTGTTTCGATCTGGCGGTCGAACAGATTGAAAATGTACATCTCTACAGTATTGACGATTTGGCGCAGGTGGCCCAGGACAATATCAAGCTCCGCGAAGGAGATTTGGGACAGGCCATCGAGATTATTTGCGAATCCGTATCTGCCTTTACGGATTGGTTCCTCATGCGCGATGTCGGCCCGCTGATTGGCCAGATTAAAGATGCGTTTGAACAAATTTATGAAATCCAGAAAAAAAACTTTTTAACAAAAACACAACGGAAAATTGACGATGAAGAGCGGATGAACATTTCGAAGGGACGTGTGATTAACAAAATCTGTCACCGTGTGGTAAATAATATCAATGTTCTTTCAAAAGAACACGGTCCCGAAGAGGCCGAAAAATTTGCACGAAGCCTGTTAGCAGATGCCCGCCAAATCATTTCCGGAAAAAGAATGAAAAAGAGATGACAATCATGACCCATTCATCCGGCAATCAACAAAAACTCAGGCTGTTATTTTGGGAGAGCACCATCCGGTGTAATTTGTCTTGCGCTCACTGTCGAAGAATTGAATTGGACGAAGCCGCTGGAGCGGATTTATCAACCGCCCGCGCCATGCAATTGATTGAGCAATTGGCCCAACTGGGCAAGTCTCAGGATTTTATGCCGCTTTTGGTTTTCAGCGGCGGCGAACCCCTCTGCCGGAAGGATATAGTTGAGTTAATCCAATATGCGGTGTCAAAAGAAATCAAATGCGCACTGGCAACCAATGGCACGTTGATTGATAAAACCATTGCCGATAAAATCAAAGCCGTTGGAGTCCAGCGCGTTTCGGTCAGCCTCGACGGAGCGACCGGCGATGTCCATAACAAACTCCGCAAACAGGAGGGCTCTTTTGAGGCGGCGATGCAGGGCATTGAATGGTTGCGCAACTGCGGCGTTGACTTTCAAATCAACATGACCATGACGCGCCATAACGTCCACCAACTGGACGATATTTTCATCTTAGCTCAAAAACTGGGAGCGGTTGCCCTTCATTTATTCATGCTGGTGCCGGTCGGCTGCGGCGAAGAGTTTTCCGAAGCGGACATGCTGTCGCCCGATGAATACGAACAGTTGCTAAAACAAATCGCTCAAAAACAACGTACCGAGACTATCGAAATAAAAGTCACCTGCGGCCCGCATTATGAACGGGTCATTCGCCAGCAGGAGCCGAATTCAAAACGCATGTCAAAAGGGTGCCTGGCCGGGTCGGGTATTTTATTTGTCAGCCACACGGGCGAGGTTTTCCCCTGCGGCTATCTGCCCGTTAAGTGCGGCAATATTTCCCAGACGCCGCTTTCGCAAATCTGGGCCGAAAACCCCGATTTAGCGAAGATGCGCGACACCGGACAACTGAAAGGCAAGTGCGGCGTATGTGACTATGCTAAAGTCTGCGGCGGCTGCCGGGCAAGAGCATTTGCCGCCACAGGTGACTACATGGCCGCCGAGCCAACATGCGTCTATACCCCGAATCGAAAAGAACAAAAGCGCGGCAGCGCAAGCCGCCCGATAAGCCCCGAAGGGGCGATAGAAAATAAACATTTTTGAAGAATATTTTACCATGATTAACATCTCCAAACTCTACTGCGACCAGATTACTCCCGGCGACTGGTTGCGGTACGGCATTTCCGGCGGTCAAAAGTTCGGCGAATGTGTGCCGAAACAAGCCTCCGAACGAAAACCGATTGTCGTTTGGAACATCACCAGTGCCTGCAACCTCAAATGTGTTCATTGCTACAACAACAGCGGCCCCGACGTCAAAAGCCATGAGGCTACGACCGGCCAGGCCAAAGCCGTACTCGATGATTTGGCCGCCTTTCGCGTTCCGTCGGTGTTGTTCAGCGGTGGCGAACCTCTCTGCCGCAAGGACCTGTTCGAGCTTTTGCCGTATGCCGTCGATAAAGGTCTGCGGGCGGTCATCTCGACCAACGGCACGCTCATCGATGCCGACAAGGCAAAGCAGATTAAAAAGGCCGGCGTTTCCTATGTCGGCATCAGTCTCGACGGTATCGGGCCGGTCAACGACCAATTCCGTGGTGTTGCCGGCGCCTTTGACAAAGCGGTCGCCGGTGTTCGCCATTGCATGGCCGCAGGCGTCCGTGTGGGCTTGCGGCTGACACTGACACAGCGCAATGTGCGCGACATTGAAAAGCTGTTCGACTTCTTTGAAGCCGAAGGCATCGAACGGGCCTGCTTTTATCATCTGGTCCCCAGCGGCCGCGGCAAAGAGATGTTCGCCGATGCATTGACGCACGAACAAAGCAGACAGGCAGTCGATACCATTCTCGCCAAAACAAAGGCGTTCAAACAGGCCGGCAAGAATACGGATATCCTGACAGTGGATAATCACGTTGACGGCGTTTATTTATATCTCAAACTGCTTGCCGAAGACGCCGAACGGGCTGCCGATGTCTACAAGCTCTTGACATGGAACGGCGGCGGGCTGGCCAGCAGCGGCGTCGGCATTGGTTGCATCGATTTTAACGGCAAGGTGCATGCCGACCAGTTTTGGGGCCATGCCGACCTCGGCGATATCCACGATAAACCGTTCAGCCAAATCTGGAGCAACGACGACCAGCCGTTATTGAAAGGTCTGCGAAACAGAAGGGCGATGATTAAAGGAAGATGTCGCCTATGCAAATTCTTCGACGCCTGCGGCGGAAGTTTGCGCGTCCGTGCCGATTTATATTACGGAGACCGGTGGGCACCCGACCCGGCCTGCTACCTCACCGATGACGAAATCGGTTTGGATGACGAAAAAAAGAAAGAATTACTCGCCAACGGCGAAGACTTCAAATTACCTCGGTAATACCACCAGATAAAACAAAATCCCGAAGCGCAATCGCAGGAATCGCATCATCCACAGATCGCACTGATTTTTACAGATTTTTTTATAGAAGACATACGGACCGTCATTCCGACCGAAGTGGAGGAATCCATTTAAAACAGAAAAACTTGTCCTGAGCGAAGTCGAACGGATTCCATAAGACCCTCGGGCTTAAATAACAATAGCCGCGGGTGCAGTCGCGTCGAAGCCGAAGGCGAAGACGGACGAAACCCGTGGCATAGAATCCCACCACCCACACCGAAAAACACCTCGCCCAAGCCCTGAAGGCGGTTGAGAAATTGAAATTTTAACCAGAAGGCATAGGTTGGCTAACTTGAAAAGGTAATGAGGCATGGACACTGCCGTCCACCAATAAATCAATTTGATAACGGCCATACTGTTTAAACTCAATTCCCTGAAGATTTAAAATTAAATTCACAACCGCCGAGTTGATATTATCACCTATCCGAACCATTATTTTGCCTTCTGGTTTTGGCCCGACCTGGTTGCCGTCAGCATCAATAATAGAGATCTTTACCAGATGCTCTCCTTCCTCGGTTTTTTTAAATCGTATCCTTGAAGCAATAGAACAAGAAGGATGACGAACGGGAATCTCTTTTGAAAAAATATTATCAAAAGCTCCTAAAATATTTAACTTCCCATGTTGGTCGGTTGCAGCATCACATAACAAAAAAGCTTCGGTATTCATGACTTAGTCCTTTATTGCAATTGGATATAATCTCATCCATATTGTGGTTTTTGGCCATCATATTGCCAATCCCAGTTACAATCACCAACCGGAATGTGATCTTGAAACCAAATACATCCGTTCTCTGAAGATTGAAAAGCTTCTTGGTCTTCACCTTGTTTTGTTAAGGTCAACTCTTCTTTAGGTACAAACTGCACTTCCAGGCGACAATTCAACGCCGCAGCTAACTTTTGTAGTGTTTCGATGCGTTCGCTTTCATAGTCTGTGCTTTCAAGACGACTAATGACCGATTGAGTTGTCCCAATAATCTCAGCAAGCTGTTTTTGCGTTAAGCCTCGCTCCTTACGCAAAGCATAAACCTGTTCGGCAATTCTGATCTTCTCGCGTTCGGCTTCAATCGCCGCTAATCGCTCGGGGTCACCCTTGATGAAAAGCTTTTCTAAAATCGCAACTGCGTCTGTTGTTTTCTTTTTCTTCATAATCCAAATCCCTCTATATCCGATGAATGAGCTATCGGAGCTTGTCTGAATTTCTCCAAATTTTCGACAGCCTTGTCAATCTCTTTGTCCGGAACCTTGCCCTTTTTAGTACAACCATGCGACAACAGCACGGCATTTTGCCCATGAAACGCATACAAAATGCGATAATTCACTGTTCCATATCGAGTCCGTAATTCGTAAATGCCACGGTCCAAAATGTCAGCAGTGGGCCTGCGTAATTCGTATCCCCGTCCTTGAAGTTCATTGATCACCGTAAAGCATTTAATTCGAACTTTTTCAGACTGTTGCCGCAACCAATCAACCAGTGGCACAGTGCCATCATCATCTTTGTAAATCGTTATGTCTGTTCGGGGCATTCATACTCCCTTCTGCTGGCCACCTTATATATTATCGCATATTTGCGATAAAAACTCAAGTTATTTATAGAAAAAAAGACATTAAAAACCGTATCTTCTTTTAAATAAAGTGGTTACGAAATGAAGATTTGTTGTTTTCTTAGAACCAAAAAAAACACCAAAGACGGCAGACTGAAGATATGGTATAGCTTTGTCTTTTTTTATCAAAACCCATAATTAAAAAAATCCGCGTTAATCTGCGTAAATCTGCCTGCCGGGCCGTAATATTAAATGAAGGCCGGCGTCAAAAAATATTCGCGCGTTAATCCGTGGTTCCTGCATATTTTTAAACCTCGGCATCCTCGCCTGTCTCAGTGGTTAAAACCTAACGACAGGCTCGATAGCCAAAAACACGTGCAGGAAGAAACAGTAGACTCTTTAAAAGCGCCAGCAGCGCCTTGACCGCCATGCCTAAAATCCGAAAAGGAATCGACAGCACCCGCACCACCGGCCACAGCAACAGTGCAACAATCGCAACCGGCCAGCACAAAACCAGCAAAATCGCCCACAAGATCAACACCAATAACACCTTCATCCTAACGCCCTTCCAATCTAATAATTCAGGTCCTTGCGGACCGGCCCTCTAACCCTGTTTTGTGTGAAAACCAATGTTGCCCCCAAATTATACCCGACAAATCATACATTAAAAACAAAAAACCAAAAATTCTCCTGTCTGAAAAAATCTGTGTTAATCTGCGTGAATCTGTGTCAAAAAACCAAAAAAAGTTTGACATTTATCTAACTTTTGGTATAATACCCGAAATTGAATA
>JADHXS010000107.1 GCA_016782835.1 Phycisphaerae bacterium
TATCCCCACCGCAGCAGATGTTAACAGCATACTGGTCCCTCCCGCACTGATAAAGGGCAGCGGGATTCCCTTGGTCGGCAGGACCACTGTCACAACTCCGATATTGATAATTGCCTGCAACGTAACCGCCATCACAATCCCCCCCGCAACAAACCGTCCAAACCGGTCTTTGCATCGCATCGCCGCCCATATCCCCGCCCACGCAAAAATCACAAACAACAAAATCACAAAAACACACGCCACAAATCCCATTTCTTCGGCAATAATCGAAAAAATGAAATCCGTCGTATCTTCCGGCAGATGCCCGTATTTTATCACCCCCCGCCCCAGCCCCTTTCCCAACAGTCCGCCGGTACTGATAGCAATCAGGGATTGTTTGGCCTGATAAGCCATTTTTGTCGGATCCAAAAAGTTAATAATCCGGTTCATTCGCGTCGGACTCAGTATCACCGCCGCGGCAAATACGGGTAAAACAACCGGCAGCGGCGACAATAAATACAGAATTCTCACGCCGCCGATAAGCAGCATTAAAAACGTCATCATTGCAATAAATGCCGCCGTACCGAAATCCTCAATAATAATCAGCCCGACAACAACCCCCGCAACCAGACAGAGTGGAACAAAACGCTTCCAAAACCGCCCTAAGGTATCCGAGAACTTATCAAGCAAAGCAGCCGTGAGCAGAATCATAACCCACTTGGCTAACTCGGATGGCTGAAAACTGATATAGAGCGCCCCCGGAGCCAAATCTATCCAGCGTTTTGAATAATTGCGTTCAACACCAAAAAACAGCACAAATACCAAAAGGCAAACTGTCACCCCGAACAAATACGGTGTCCATGAATAGCCAACCGACTTCCACGTTAAGCCGAACCGGCGGTAATCGACAGCCGAAACAAGATACATGACCGCCACCCCCAGCGGAAAAAAGACAACCTGCTTCAGCGTGGTAAAATGATAAAACCGGCTTAAGTCATACTCGCCGCTAACCGTGGCCCCCGCCGAAAAAACAAACACCGTCCCCGTCGCCATCAGCAGCAGAACGGCCAATTCAATAATCCTGTCCGGTTGAATCTGGAGCAATTTAAAACGCATAATACTATATTCGGCATATCCCCGACTTTTTCAACAAAAAACAACCCCAAATCACACCTGGAAACCAATTCCGAAATAACCGTTGATTCTGTGGACATTTTATGTAAAATAAGGTATATTTTAATCAAACAGGAGAACCAAATATGAATCGCACGATAGTAACGTCGTTAGTTATTTGCATCGCCCTTATAACGCTAACCGGCTGTCAGAAATCTCAGGAATCCGACTCAGGCTTGATTCAGCGGGCAAGGCTGGTGGGTAATGAAAACCTCCAACTCAAAAAACAACTCGAAGAAAAAGACCTGAAAATCGCCCAGCTCGAAAAAGACATCGAACAGCTCAAAACCGAAAAGGCTCAGGCAGCCCAAAAGGCCGGAGATACAAATTTCAGGATTATGCAGATCGTCGCAGAAACCGAGAAAAAAAATCAAGCCCTGGTTCAGGAAAATGAAAAACTCAAACAAGAACTCAAAAAACTAAAGGTTCAGTAAAACGCCGAGCCTTGCAAAAAACCTTCTTTCAAGAAATAGCCTTAGAAAGACCGCACTTTTTCGACCACAGCTAACGGTTCATCCATTTTTGAATCCGGGTATTTTCGTTTCCGTGCCGCCGCGACCAATCCAACAAACATCGGCGCCGGGCGCATAGGCCGGCTCGTCAATTCCGGATGTGATTGCGTCCCCATAAAGAACGAATGCTCGCCCAGTTCGAGAATCTGCATAATCGGTTGATTCGGAGCCTTTCCGGAAAAAACCAATCCTTTTTCTTCAAGCTGCGTGATATATTCCGGGTCCACTTCGTAGCGATGCCTAAACCGCAGACGAACACTGCCGACTTTGCCAAAGAATTTCCACGCCAATGTATCTTTTTTGACCTCTATATCCCGACCGCCAAGCCGCATATTCCCGCCAAGTCCTTCAATCTTTTTCTGCTCCGGCAGAATACTGATAACCGGATTCGGACAGTCCTGCTCAACCTCCGTCGAATTCGCTTTCGAGATGCCGCACACATTCCGTGCAAACTCAATCACCGCCGCCTGAAATCCCAGACACAGTCCCAGATACGGCACATCGTTCTGGCGGGCATACCGAACACAGGCAATCTTGCCTTCCCAGCCGCGTGTACCGAACCCTCCCGGCACAATAATCCCATCCACATCCTTCAAGTATTCAGCAACATTGGCGTCCGTCACATTCGTCGTGTCAATCCACTCCACCCGTACCCTCGAAGCCAGATGAATCCCCGCATGTTCCAGCGCATTCAAAATCGATGCGTAACTATCCCGAACAGAGGTATATTTGCCCGTGATACCGATACAAACCTCATGCGTCTCTTTGTTAATCTTATCCGTAAAGTCGCACCACCGGCTCCATTCCTTGCGTTCATGCCGAAGCTTAATACGGTCTTCAATCTTCAGCATCCGCAGCACCTCAAAATCCAGTCCCCCGTCCCGCAGCATCGCCGGAATCGAATAAATACTCGCCGAATCGTGCATACTGAATACCCGCTCGAATGGCACATTGCCGAACACACTCATTTTCTGACGCGCCTGCTCCGTCACAGGATGTTCACACCGACACGCAATAATATCCGGCTGAATCCCCAACTGCAAAAGCTGCTTGATACCCAATTGAGCCGCCTTGGACTTCTGCTCACCCAACGTCCTCGGCTCCAGAATATAAGTCAACGCCACAAAGCAGCAACTGTTCGGCCCTTCTTCATAAGCCAGTTCACGAATCGCCTCAATATAAAAAGCATTCTCCAAATCCCCGACTGTTCCCCCTATCTCCACAAATACGACATCCGCATCCGACGACACCGCCAGTTCGCGAAGCCGCATCTTCACTTCACCGGTCACATGCGGAATCATCTGCACATCCCGCCCTAAATAATCGCCATGCCGTTCTTTCTCCAGTACGGAATTGTAAATCTGCCCGCTCGTCGCAAAATTCTGCTTGCACAGATTCTGGTCGAGCATCCGCTCGTATGTCCCCAGATCCATGTCGCATTCCATACCGTCATCCAGCACAAACACCTCGCCGTGCCGAAATGGATTCAGCGTCCCGGAATCAATATTTAAATAACCCTCCAGCTTAATCGGTGCAACCTTCAAACCTTTATCCTGCAGCAGCTTGGCAAGACAGGAGGAAAAAATCCCCTTTCCTAAACCACTCATCACCGTTCCCATAACAATCACATACTTTGTCTTGCCTTTTTGATACCCCGTGGGCAACGGTAAAAAGTACTCATTGTCCGATGAACTGCCGCTGATTTTTGCTAATAGGTCTTTACTGTCTGACATCATACTTCCCGTAATTTTTAGTCATTTTCCGAACCCTCACATCGTCATCCCGAACGAAGTGAGGAATCTATTTCTCAGCTATCCCGACAACGTCGGGATTCCTTAATTTTATATTTTGCCTTTTGCATTCTGCCGCATCCGTCGAACGAATGCCCGATATTGTTCTTCAGTATCCACCCCGTCCCAGGCCTTTTCCACAGTCGCCGTTAAAATCGTATAGCCATTCTCAATCGCGCGAAGCTGTTCCAGTTTTTCGGTCTGCTCCAGAAAACTGGGCTTCATCGCGGTATAAGCCATTAAAAAATCTTTTCGATACGCGTAAATTCCCAGGTGCCGCCGGTAAAGTGCTACTGCCCCTACACCGCCGTTTTGCCGGTCATACGGAATCACCGACCGTGAAAAGTAAATCGCCCGCCCCGTTGAATCGGTAATACATTTGACAATATTGGGATTTGCGACATCGGCAGAATTTTCAAACGGCGCCAGCAGGGTTGCCATCTGAGCAGTAGGATCCGCTGCCAGCAAACCTGCAACCCGGTCGATATAATCCGCATTGATTTCCGGCTCATCCGCCTGCAAATTGACAACAATATCAACATCCATTCCCGAAACCGCTTCCGCAATCCGGTCCGTCCCGCTTTTGTGCTCAACCGAGGTCATCACGCACGCCGCCCCAAATTCACCACACGCCTCAAAAACCCGCTCGTCATCGGTCGCAACTAACACCTGATTGACGCTTTGGGCGCACAGAGCACGCTCATAGGTATGCTGAACAAGATATTTGCCCGTATCTTGGGCGAGAACCTTCCCCGCAAATCGACTTGACCCGTACCGGGCGGGAATGACAACAGCAATTTTCACAATTCTTCTTCCTTGCAGCGATCAGAACTCATTTTTTAGGCCAAAACCACTGCCCGAATATAATAGGATAAATCCTCCGCCCTGTCAACAGGGGTTCATGAAAATTATTCGTATTCCACAAAACGAATTTTGCGCACAAAAAAAAGGCTGCGAGCATTCACAACCCTTGAATCACTATACGATGATATAAGAGAGAAGAGAGATAATTAGGCTCTGCGTCTCCGCAACAGCAACCCGCCGAGTCCCAACAGTGCCAAGGTCGCCGGCTCTGGAACGATACTATACTGACTTACGGCATTTGCAGAAAGAACTCCTCCGCTGAGCGAAAATTGGTAAAGTCCCTGCATGCTCGTAACCCCGCCCGTAATTGACTGAACACCGGTCCCTTCACTAACTGGAGCACCGGTTACCGGGCCGGTAATTAAATCCGCGAAACTGGTGCCGGCTATATTGTACGCAGCGCGGTATACATCCCCACCTGGTAAATTGCCCGTCATTGTAGTATGGTAACCTGGTGATATCTGTGAAAAAGCTTGGACCTCTGAAGGATTGACGATTTGGCTGAAAGTGATCGACGGCGAACTGATCGTAAATGTAGTCCCCTCAGCAAAAGCTTCAACGGAAAATCCAAAATCCATAACCGGATCGGCCTGTACCGCAAAAGACAACTGGGATACATGTGCCAGCGTAGTACCATCGTCAGAAATCTCAAAATCGTCACCCACAGGCAAATACCAGTTATACTTGGTACCAGGATTGGCAAACACAGTATCCCAATCAACAAAGGAACCACTACCCGTATGCTCAGATGGTTTTAACGTGAAAGAAGCTGACCCTAAACTGCTGACAACATCGATCGTTATCGCGTCATTCGTTGTACAGGTAACGGATACACCGGTCTGGCTGATAAAGAGGAAAATCAGAAAGGTGATAACAGCAAAGATTTGTCTTTTCTCAACCCAAACGTAACCAACTGAATTCTTCATCACGGCCTCCAAGTTCGTTTAAGTTCCCTTGAACCAAACTAAATCACGCCACAATGGGAAATGAGTAGGCTCATACCCACACAATCCATTATTATAATTCACAGCCATCCCATAGGAAATCAAATACGAGAGAGTTCTTCTAAAATAGCGGCTTCTGAGTTACACTATAATCGTGAAAAAATAGGAGTAACTCATGAAGCCAGCCAAACATAACTATACCATTCTCAAGCAAATATGCAACCTTATTCCAGCTCATCTTGTCCCGAAACTTGCCAGAGCTTTCGGAGCAGATAAGAAGGCTCGCTCCTTTTCGCCTTGGTCGCATATCGTTGCTATGCTGCATGTTCAGATTGCACACAGTCTCTCGCTCAATGACGTAGCTGATACATTGCGTAATCATTCGGGAGTTTTGACTACGATTCGTCGTGCAACACCGCCGAGCAGGAACGGCCTGTCGCATGCAAACCGAGTTAGAGACCCCAATATGGCCCAAGCACTCTTCTGGGATGTGCTGTCCCATATCGAAAACAAACACCCCAACTTCGGGCGTAATCACAAGTACTCCGGTCTGCCAAGACGGTTCAAGCGAGCCATCTATGCGATTGACTCAACCACTATTCAGCTTGTTGCCAATTGTATTGACTGGGCTAAACATCGCAGGCGTAAAGCGGCGGCAAAGTGTCATATGCAGCTTAATCTCCAGACGTTTCTGCCTCAATTTGCCATCATCAAAGAGGCTTCTACCCACGATTCAACTGAAGCCTATCGGCTCTGTCTGAATCTCAAAAGTGGCGAAATAGCGGTGTTTGACAAGGCCTATGTAGATTTTGCACATCTGGCTGACCTTGACAGACGAGGCGTTTTCTGGGTTACACGAGCCAAAGACAATATGCAATATCGTATTATTAAGCAGCATACAAAACCAAAAGGTGATGTCCTTAGCGATGTCTTAATCGAACTTAAAACACCGAAAAGCTACGGAGCTTACCCACAGAGATTGCGTTTAGTCACAGCCTATGTGGAAATCAATGGCGTAAAAAAAATGATGTCATTTATCACGAACAATATGGATTGGGCACCGAGCAGTATTTGTGATCTGTACAAGTGTCGTTGGGGCGTAGAGGTATTTTTCAAGCAGATAAAACAGACTTTGCAACTGGCTGATTTCTTGGGACATAGCCGAAATGCAATCATGTGGCAGGTATGGATGGCAATGCTGGCGTATGTTTTGATACGGGTTATAGGCCATCTCGGGCAATGGAAGGGTGCGTTCAGCCGGTTGTTTACATTGCTGCGTGGCGTATTATTTAGCCGATTGGATGCCTTTAGCGTTATGTCGCTCTGTGGGACAGCACGTGGTTCACCCCGTATGATTGGCAGCCCTCAGCAGGCTTATTTGCCGGGTTTTGAACTGTAGTAAGAATATACGGAGGTAAGTCATGGTTTAAAATTCGGTAAGATTAGCTGCAAGGCCTGCCGAATTGATGACAGCCAATAAAAATTGCAAACTGGGGTAGTGGAAATGCTTGACGAAAAAGCGATTTTTGCTACAATAAACCAAGTTGCAACGTTGAGTTTACGAGCTTATGGGATGACTGTGAATCCATTATTATAATTAAACATCCCTTTACAAAAAAAGTCAACACAAAAAAGTAAAAAAAGTTGGCTGTGCCAAATGTGTGGGATTACAAAACAACAGGGTAACTCATTGTAATTCAAGTGGTTATGGCTATTGGGGGGACATTACTCCGACTTGGCCACATATAATGCAAGCTCTTTTATAATAAATACTTAGAGCGATTATACCGCCAGCCAACATTCTCAAAAAAAAGCTGTGAACTCACTCACAGCTTTTTTAAAATTACGGTAATGATTGAAGTACTACTTATTTCGTTTTCTTACGAAGCAGCAGACCGCCCAAGCCAAGCAGACAAACTGTTGCCGGCTCAGGAATTTCTACTATGAACGCGCTTGATCCGCTTGCAATACCATCGGGAGACAGAAGAAACCCGCTTTTGATATGTATACTCGAAACAGTGTCATTGATTATCTGCGGACCGACTTCTTCAAAACCGGTATCACCGGGTATGATATCCGCAAATACAGTACCGCCTGCGCCAGCCCCATTGGTATTATAAAGCGTTCTGAATACTTTATTACCGCCGCCGCCGGGATAATTGCCGAAAATAGTATCAGAGGATCCTTTCGAAACGGTACCACCGGCTTCTCCCACTGGGTTGGTAAGAGGGGCAAAACTCACAACCGGTGAAGTAAATGAAAAAGCCGTCCATAAACTGCCTGCCGTAACAGAAAATCCAAGTGTCACCATAGGGTCTTCGGCTATTGTCAGATCCATTGTATCAAGTTTTGCTAATACCAAACCCTGGTTATCTTGAGCTCTAACCTCTATACCGCCCGCAAACATTCCACCCATCACTTCTGTCAATACCCAGCGATATGTTTCGCCGGGATCAAGCTCAGTTGGAAGGCCAACAAGAGGAATAGTTGCCACACCATAAACATCCAGAACGTCCGAAGTTTCCCCGGCATAAATCTCAAGTAGTACGGAGTTCGTTACTCCACATAATCCAACCGCAGACAAATACAGATATGTAATAAGCAGAATTACAATAAACTTCTTCATCTTTCCCACTCCTCACTCAAGTTTATAAAATAGAGAGTGTCCCTTTCATAGTTGAAGGTTGAAAAAGGTGACGGTTCCAGAGGGATATTGGCTACAATATCCTCTAAACCAAAACCGTGTTTTTAATCTTTACTTGAAAGGAACCGCCATGAAAGAATCGTACACGATTGTGAGCAAAAAAGACAGCAAAGAATTGAGCCGGT
>JADHXS010000108.1 GCA_016782835.1 Phycisphaerae bacterium
CGCATTGGGGGTTGGTGTCTGGGGCGGCTATATCAAAAGGACGACGCGGTTTGTGAATGACGGTAATTGGCATCATGTGGCGGCGGTGCTGGCTGATGACGGCAGTCCGGACGTCAGTGAAATTCAATTATATGTTGATGGCGTGTTGGAGACGAGCCCATTTATCAGCAACAGCCAAGCCGTCGATACCAGTGACAGTCAGAATGTTGTCATTGGCGCACGGCTTGATACAAATGGTATTTCTTATACAGGTCATTTTGAGGGGCGACTTCGTGATATCAGGGTTTACAGCCGGGCATTAAGCCCGTCTGAAATTCAGCAAGTGATGGATGACGATAATGCTTCCACAACAGATTTGGAAGCCCATTGGAAACTGGACGGCAATGCGGATGACGCCAGCGGCAATGACCGCCATGGAATGCTCTACAGCGGGCCTGTCTGGACAACAGACCGTTTTACGGGAGATCCTGTTGATGTTTTATACTTAGACGGTTTAGATGATTATGTGGATATCCCCGGCTATACCGGTATCAGCGGTGGCGGGAGCCGGACGTGCAGTGCGTGGATCAAACCAACGGCCGCAGAATCGGGGCTAATCGTCTCCTGGGGGTCTTCCGCCGTCGGCCAAAAATGGACGTTCCGGACGGAATCAGACGGCGCATTGGGGGCCGGTGTCTGGGACGGGTATATCAAAACGACGACGCGGTTTGTCAATGACGGTAATTGGCATCATGTGGCGGCGGTGCTGGCTGATGACGGCAGTCCGGACGTCAGTGAAATTCAATTATATATTGATGGTGTGTTGGAAATGAGCCCATTTATCAGCAACAGCCAAGCCGTCGATACCAGTGACAGTGAGGATGTTGTAATCGGGGCTCGGATCGATACGGATGGGGTTACGTATACAGGCCATTTTGAAGGGCGACTTCGTGATATCAGGGTTTACAGCCGGGCATTAAGTCCGTCTGAAATTCAGCAAGCGATGGATGACGATTTGCCCACAACAGATTTGGAAGCCCATTGGAAACTGGACGGCAATGCGGATGATGTCAGCGGTAATGACCGGCATGGAATGCTCTACGGCGGGCCTGTCTGGACAACAGACCGTTTTGTTGATGGCGAGGATAATCTGCGATTAAAACTGTATTCTCCCTGCATTAATGCTGGAGACAAAAATGCCTTGCCGGAAAATATTCTGACAGATCTCGATGGCAATCCAAGAGTCATTGACGGTCAAGTTGATATGGGGGCGTATGAGTTTATGCCTCCTGTCGAAGTTTCGGTTGATATCAAACCTCAAACTTGTCCCAATCCAGTTAATGTTAAAAATAACGGGGTTTTATCTGTAGCCATATTGGGAACGGATGTGTTTAATGTAAATGATATTGACCTTGGTACCATTTTACTTGAAGGCATTGCTCCTCTTCGTAGTTTCTATGAAGATGTGGCGAGTCCGGCAATTGATGAAGCAGAATGTGCTTGCACGACAGATGGTTCCGATGGTTATATCGACTTAACCCTTAAGTTTGATACACAAGAGATCATCAATGCTCTGGGTGAAGTCATAGATGGCGAAGAATGGTTGTTAAAACTAACAGGCGTTCTTCGTGATGGCACTGAAATAGAAGGGTCAGATTGTATTTTGATAAAGAAGAAGGGGAAAGACTAACCCCACGTTGCTTTTATTTATTCCAGCGTTTGGGAATCCAAGGGGATGTTATAACGTTTCGGGAAATTCGATTTTTCCCGTGGTGGCGAAATGGTAGAGCAGGCCCCATGCCTTGGCGGCGATCTTTTTGTTGGACTTGAGCAATTGACGGATGTCGCCGGTATCCATCAGCATCACTTCGATGTCTTCGTGTTCTTCGTTCAGGTCGGTTGACGGCGTGCCGGCTGCTTCGACCAGAACCATACAGCAGGACTCATCCGTCAGTCCCGCCGATGAGTACACCGGCATGGAAATATGATGAATCTTGACAAGGTCCAGACCGGTTTCCTCTTTGAGTTCGCGTTTGACAGTGGATTGGATGGATTCGCCCGCGTCAATCAGCCCGGCGGGAAACCCGACTTCATCATCGGCAATCGCGGCACGATATTCTCTGGTTAAGACCAGCCTGTTCCCGTCGCCGGTTTCGACAATCGCCACGATAACCACCGCGTCGGGCTTATCCGCATCGGCAACCGGGTTTTCCTTGCGCGAGCACATCAGCCAGTGATGCGTTTTTTTCATCTCTCGTCGCTGATATTCGATGTCATACAGGTTGAGCCATTTTTTATCGGTCAGCTTTTTGATTTTGTCGGGCATTGAGAATTCCTTATTTCGCGACGAAGGCGTATAAAATGCCGTTACCGTCACCGATGAGAACATGGTTTTGGGCGATGGCCGCCGACGATCGAACCGGGCTTCCGAGCGTATAGGAGAAGACTTCTTTCCCCGTTTGGATATTAACCATATACAGTCTGCCGTCGTCGTTGCCGACGACGACGTGCCGGCCGCAAATGACCGGGCTGCTGTCGAAATTGTCGCCCGCTGAAAACGTCCAGCGAATGCCGCCGGTTTGTTTGTCAAAGCAGTAGAGTTTCCTGTCGCGGCAGCCGACGATGACGACCGTGTCGTTGACGGCGGGCGAGGAAAAGAAGGCGTCCTTGGTTTCGTTGTCATAGCTCCAGAGGATTTTTTGCGTGGCGATGTCGGCGGCGAGGAATTTACCCTCGTAATTTCCGACATAGATGGTGTTGTCGTCGATAGCAGGATTGGCGGCGACATACGAGCCGGTGTCCAGCGTTTGTGTGCTGTTGGGGTCGCTGAGGGGAACCTGATAGACCATTGCGTCGCAGGAGCCGAAAAAGGCGGTGTTGTCAGAGACGGCGACTGCGCCGTTAATGTAATTACCGGCAGGGTGTTTAAAAAGCAGCGTTCCATCGTGAGCATTTAAACAGTACAGGTTATTGTCATAGGAACCGAAGACGATAACGGTTTGGCTGGCGGCGAGTGTCTGGACGATGTTGGCGGAGCCGGAAATTTCGCCAGCGTCTTTGAAAGTCCATTTGGGTTGTCCGGTTTCGGCATCGACGGCGTATAGCGTGCCGCTGTTGGAGCCAACATAAATTGTATTGTCGGAAAATAGCGGGCTTGCGTGAAGTTCGTCGTCGGCTTCGAATCGCCACTTTTCTTTGCCGGTTTGCAATTCAATCGCGTAGAGATGCTTGTCCGCCGACGACACATAGGCTGTATCGGCAGCAATCACAGGTGCGGCGACGATTTCGCCTTCGGTCTGGAATTTCCAGGCGAGTTTCAGTTTGTCCGGCAGATTGCCCGCCGCCAGTCCGGTTAATTGCGCATTGCCTCGAAAAATAGGCCAGCTTTCGCCGCCGAACGAGACATCTTTGTGAGCGGTGGGTGTTTGGGGCTTTAGGGCTGCTTTTTGTTGATACAGAATCCATGCGATCATCGCGGCCATCGGCAGGGCGATAATCAGCAGCGGGACCAGTGTTCGCCGTAAAAGTGGGTTATACATATCGCTTTCGTCTCCGTGATTGTGATTTTGGACTTAATCATAGAGCAAAAAGCCCGCTGGGTCGAGAAAAATCAAGGCTGTCAACGAATTCGGGCCTAAGAAAAGCCTTGACAGAGGGGGGCACCGGCCGGTAGGATACCTATCCTTATGGAATCATATTTTTTAGGAGACTATCGGTGCGACGTAGAAATTATAAGTATTTTATCCTGAGTGTGTTAGTTCTCTGTGGGGTGGGCTTGCTGCTTCCGCTTGCCGGATGTACGGACAATCCTGAAAATGCCGATGCGAAGGAAATACGTCAAGAAATGGCGGATGCCCTGAAAATGGCAGCGCAGGGGGCTGATGACGAAACCTTGCTATCGGCTAAAAACAAAGTTCAATCCGTGCTTGTCCGTCATCAGAAAGCCAAGGGGCTTACTAAAGATGCGGCCGTTTTGACCAGCGGCAACCTTGCTCTGGCTCGCGGACGCCGGATGCAAGGCGATCTGGATCTAAAAGTGCCGCCGCTTCGAAATACGATATCTTCTTTCGAGAAAATCCTTCGGTCTTCTGAAGGACTGCTTTTGGAGAAAGAACGTATCGAAGGGATTCTGAGCGGGACCCAGCAGGAAGTGGCCGAACTGGAGCAGTCACTGAATGGAACAGCCCAGCAGGCGGGTTTGAAACAGCAGCTTGATGATGTGCAGGAACAATTGAACCAGTTGCAGAATCAAAAAAAGCAGGAACAGGCTCAACAGGATAAAACGCAGGCTGTGCTGGATGATTATCAAAGCCGGGCGGATGGTCTGCTGCGAAAGGCGGAATTGGCCGGTGGTGATGAGAAACTCAAGCTCCAAAAGGAAGCGTATGCAATCCTGAAGGACCGCAAAGAATATTATATTGAGGTTCAGGCTTCTGAAAACAAGATTACTGCGCTGGATGACCAGATTGAATTGGTACAGTCGCAGGTCGATGGGCTGGAGCAAAGTATTCAGGAAACACAGCAGCGGATTGATGCGATTGGTACGTCCCGGACACAGATTGGGCTCAAACAGCAACTGCGTGAAGCTGAGCAGACACTCAGTGTCAATCAGCAGCAGTTGGCGGGGGTTGCCGAGAGGATTACGAACGAACTCGATGTATTCCGAAACGAATCGCAAGCTGTCTGTGGTGTTCTTGAGGAAGCGGTGGCGGAATTCGAAAAGGTTCGTTCCCGTGATGCTAATTTTACAGCCAGCCTTCAATTGGCTGAAAGTTATCATCAGGCTGCGCTGGTCTGTTCGGCATCGATTCGTGTGCAGATGGATACCTCTGAGCGATTGGAAGATTTGCTGGCAATGGCAGATCCGGCTTTTGCGGATTTGCTGGAGGGGAAACTGCCGATTGTGATGACTATCGAGGCGACTGAATCTCAGCGGGCTATGGACTTTTATGATAAATCGATTGAGGCATATCAGAAGGCATTTGATGCGGCCGGAGAGATCGGACAGGACGCTCAATGCAGTGTACTCAAATCCCAATTGCTGGCGGTTGACAGTAAGAAGAAGCTGGCCTATCGACTGAATCTGCTGAACATTGCCGAACAAGCCGAAACGCAAGTTAATGAATTGATGGAGAAAGGCCAGGAGTACGGGGTTTCCTTTACGCAGTCTGAAACGAGGAAGCTGGTTGAATTCGGTATTGATTATACCCCTTCACTGCCGGTGAATCTGGAGGTTCTTGCCGAAGAATCAGAGAGCCGTTTGTCTGCGTGGAAACGATTGCCGCTTGCCGAGCAGGAGGAGGCTGTCGCAGCAAATCTGATAGAAATTGATGAACTGATTGCCCGTTACGGCGAAGCGCTGGCTCAAAAATTAGAACCATTAAAGCAGGACATGCTGGATGCTCAACAGCGCGGATTCGAAGCACCGGCACCGGGAAGCACATTTGGTGAGCCAAACAGTATTTAGAATGGCTTTTGGTCATTGACACAACAGACGATTTAAAAGCATCACGGAGATCTTTCGGGATGCTTTTTTTATGGTCTTTTCTTCATCGATTACGGATACTATTTGAAGGTTCGGAAAACACTTGCTTATTTGCTGCAAAGAAGGTATTCTCTGGGTACATGGATGGAATGCGATATGGTTTTTAATCGAGGATATCGGGTATGAAACTTTCAGAGTTACTGCGAAGTGAGTGTATTTGCGTTCATTCGACGGCGGATGACAAAGCGCTGGCGTTATGTGAGATTGCCAGGTTAGCAAAACAATGCGATGTTCTGAAAAACGTTTCTGAAGAAGCGATTCTTGAAGCGTTTCAGGACCGTGAAACGCTGGGCTCGACGGCGTTTGGCAACGGGATTGCGATTCCTCATTGCCGCGTGCGAGGCGTTAAAGACTTTGTGGTGGGTTTGATGACGATTCCGCAGGGGGCTGAGTTTGAGGCGGATGACCGAAAAAAAGTTCAACTGATCGTTTTTATTATTGCTCCCCGCCAGCAGAGTGATATGCATATCCGGCTGCTTTCCGCCATTTCACAGGTCCTTCAGGATGACACATCCGTGCGAAAGATGATTGAAGCCGACGATGTCGAACAGCTTCGCCGGGCTTTTCTTGAAGCGGGGGGAGAGGACATTTCCGAACAACTTCAAATACATCGAAATCTGGTCCATGTATTTGTGCAGGATGAAAACGTCTTTCGGGAAATCCTGGAAGCTCTTCGCGGGCTTGAAAATATTTCATTGAGTGTTTTGAGAGCGGAAAGCCCCCGTACTTATCTGTTACCGTCTGTGCGTGTGAAAGAAAACGAGAATCATCCCTGCCGGGTGATTGCGGCGGTTATAGAGCGTCGTCTGAGCAATGAGGTCATTCGCCGTGTTGAAGCGATAACGGGGAGTCTGCTGGAATGCATGGGGGTGCTGGTGGCGGTTCAGGAACTTGATTATTCGGCCGGAAGCCTGGAAATTTAAATGCAAAAATCAAAATGTAAAATGCGAAATTAAGGAAGCGGCTATCGCCGTACTGTTTAAAACAGATTTCTCATTCCGATAAATCGGAATTCAAAATGACGTTTTTTGCGTTTGTTTATGGCTGATTCTCGAATCAATTTATATCATAATCTGTCCGTGATGCTGGATGCCGGTATTCCGATCACACGCACATTGCAGACGGTTCATAAACGGGGCAAATATGGACGGCTCTTCAAACAAATCGAACAGGCGGTTTCCGCCGGTTCGAGTTTAACGGATGTGGTGGAGGCTCACAAACGCCAATTCAAGCAGTTAGACCGGACTTTAATCGAAGTAGGTGAGCAGACCGGCCAGAGTGCCGAGATGTTTGAGGAATTGTCCCAGTGGTATGCTTTTCGCCAGCGCATGTTACGAATCATGAAGTCAGGGTTGATTCTTCCGGTGTTTTATATTCATGCAGCAGCTTTTCTTGTTCCGTTTATCGGATTGATTAGAAGCGGGTGGGATACACATAGTTATTTTCAAGAGGTTTTAATGATTCTTGGGATTTTCTATATCCCACTTGTGATCATTTTGGGGATTATTCATTTAACGCCCCAACAGGGTCCCTTGCGATGGCTGCTGGATATTTTTGTGATGCTGATTCCGGTTTTTCGCAAGGGGATCCGGGAATTGGAGTTAAGCCGATACAGCAAAGTATTTTCGATTACCTATAAAGCCGGCATCCCCATCGTTGAAGCCGCTCGAATGGCGACGGATGCCGTGACGAACTTGGTAATGCGTCATCAACTGAAAGGTGCCCAGGAAAAAGTTAAAGTCGGTGACCTGATGAGTTCCGGTTTCAGCCGGTCGCTGCCGGGAGAATTTTTGGGCATCTGGCAGGTCGGCGAAGAAAGCGGCGACATGGACGAATCAGCACGCCGCCTGGCGGATATCCATGCGGATAACGCGGAAAATTATTTCACAGTTCTTGCGAAGATAACTCCGCTGTTGCTTTATTTTATCATCCTTGGTTTACTGGCATTCTTCATTGTCACCACGTTTCTGAGCTTTTATTCTCAAGCGCTATCCATCTGACTACTGTCTTGCCAAATCGTTACACATACCCGTGATCTCCGGCTGGAGATCTTTTACGACATAATCCACACATTTCTATGCGAAAACATCTTGATATCGGGGATCTATTTTGGTAGCATTGCGGTAATTGAGGTTTGATTAGGACGGTGGCCGATGTTCGAACAACATATTGCACAGACAACTTCTGAGCGGCGGGCGGAACATGAGACGAAATTTGTTTTGCCTAACCGATTTTCCGCGTCAATTGTCTCCTGGCTGCAGAGTCGTTGTGTTCCTGACCCGGAGCACCCGGCGGGTATTGTTTCCAGTATTTATACTTTTCACGATTGAGTTTTCCCGTTTTCAAGCGGCTTGAATGTGAAAGTTTTCAGCCAGCAATGTTTGCAATTCCGGAAAATATTTCTTCCGCTTTCGGAAAAAACTTTCGCAGGCCCGCTTGAACTCCGC
>JADHXS010000012.1 GCA_016782835.1 Phycisphaerae bacterium
GCTCGGAATGACCGCGTGTATACTGGTCTTTGGCATCAATACTGTTGGTCAGGGCCTTCAGAGAACCGATAAAGAGTTCTTTCAAATCATCAAATAAATGGTTGTTCTCAATGAAGACTCTGCACTGATTGGCAACGGAATTAAAGAGCTTAATATCGGTTGTATCAAAATCCGGCTTATTCAGCATATTGGTAGCCACCAGAAAGCCGACCATGTTATCGACATCTCCCAACGGAACAGCAATCATGTTTTTGACTCCCTCCGGCCAGGCATACTTAAACGGTCCGTCAACCCGGCTGTCGAGCAATGCTTCTTTGCCCTGACTCAGTTCGGAAATCAGGTGCATCTGCAGAATATCGGATGAGCCGGCATCGACAGTCAGAAATCCGGAGCCCGCCATTAAAACCAGTTCTTTGTGGCCGTCCATTCGTCGTTCGACAAAAATGGCAATTCCTTCGACGTGTATCAGTTGGGTCAGTTGGTCACAGGCCATTTGCAGATAGGTCGAATTGGTCTGTGTGACCTTCATATTGGTACTCAGGTTATAAAGCAGTATGATTTCCTCGTATGCCTGAGATAACTCGTTGCTTATTTTTTCAATCTGCCGGGAAACCTGGTCCTTCGTTGAGACCTGCTCGAGCCAATCTTCCACAATACACGTCAAATATTTCCTCTCATGCGGTGTCTGTGTACTGTCAATATTGCCGGTATCGACAACGATCATGGCCGCGGGTTCTGTTTCATCACAAACAGAACTGACCAGAAGTCGGTCACTGAACCAACATGGAGAATCATGAGCGCAGGGGTTCTGCGCAAATGTTTGTGAAAGTTCATCAATATCGCTGTCAAATTCGCCGGCTTGTGTCCGCAGAATGCATTTATTCTGCCTATCAAAAACCAACAGATTAAGCCCCAGCCGATTCAACTTATGAGCCAGTTGATTGAATTGGCGCATGTGAGTTTCTGTTATGTTGTACGTCGTCGTGTTGTTCATCGTTCTATCGTATTCCCTCTAATAATTTACCAAGCTTTACTTTATACACCCACACCCTGCTTGAGGACATCTTCAACAACCTGCAGGACCTCTCGCGGACTAAACGGCTTACTCAAACATGCCGAAACACGCAGTTTTTCTTTCACCTCATCTTCAATAGCAAATCCTCGTGCCGTTAACATAATCACCGGAATATGAACGGTATCCGTATTTTCACGCAGTTTTTCAATCAGTTGCAAACCGCTCATGACCGGCATCTGATAATCCGTCACGATAATATCCGGTTTCATTTCACAAGCCAGTTCGTAGGCATTGCTCCCATTGTCTGCCGTAAACACTTCGAACCCGTTATTTTTCAGTTTGATTGAAACAACCTGAACAATGTGAAATTCATCATCCACAACCAATGCTCTTTTATCTGACATCTTTATCTCCTATGACTTTTCTTTTCGAAACTCAATTGCTTTATACCGATTGAGCGATTCTCTCGGCTGCCAACGGCAAGACAAAACCAAACGTGCTTCCCTTGCCCACCGTACTGGTTACAAAAACATTGCCTTCATGAACGGTTTCGACAATTTGTTTGACCAGATTCAAACCCAAACCAGTTCCCTTGGCGTACTGATTGTTGGCCTGGACCCGGTAAAATTTATCAAACACATGTTCTACATCTTCCGGCGGGATTCCAACGCCGGTATCAGTAATCGTGATTTTCACCTGACCTTCCACTTCATCCAACTCAGAGCTAACCTTAATCCGCCCTCCCGCAGGCATATATTTAACCGCATTGCTGAGCAAATTAATTACGACCTGGGAAATCATATCCCGGTCCACATAGACCTGGTCATAAAGAATCGACGCGGGCGATTCAATCTGTATATTTTTCTCCTGCGCATAGCTTTTAATCATCTCGACCGCATCGCGTATCACCAGCGCCAGGCTATGCGTTTCCTTTTTCACCTTAATCAGTCCGGACTCAATACGGGAAATATTGAGAATGTCCTCAATCAGACGGCCGAGCCGTTGAGCTTGACCCTGAATAATCCCGCAGAATTGTTGAATGGTTTCAGTATCCTGTGCTTCCCCGTCCACCAGCATTTCTGCATAAGCATTGATCGATGCCAGCGGTGTTTTCAACTCATGAGACACATGACTGACAAAATCGTTCTTCATCTGCGCAATTTCTTTTTCCCGTGTGATATCATGCAGCACCGCAACCACCTGAATGACATTTCCAGCGTCGTCTTCAACACAGGACAGAACCGTATCAAAACTAACCGGCTGTCCCTGTCGTTGGAAAGTCAGTTCATGACGCACATGGGCCGTTTTGCTCTGGCGGGTTTTGGTCATCAAGTCAATCAAACCTCTTTCCTGAATGACCTCTGTGATTATCTTTGGTTTGTCGTTCTCGAACATAAAACCGAACAATTGCTCAGTAGCTTCATTGGCAAGAATAATACGCTCTCGTTCATCCGTTACAACAACCGCATCGTAAATACTGTTAATGATTTCTTCGACATTGCTTTTGCGTCGCCGAAGCAGTTGAAGCTGCAGGCTCAGCCCTTGGTTTTCTTCCTGCACCCGTGCAAGCTGATCCTGGGAACGACTCAGGAAATCACGAATGGAGAATGTTATCTCTTCCAGCAGCGTCCCCCTGAAATCGGCGGGAATGATTAACGCCTGGCTGCTGAGAGACAATGAAATACTCTTCAGCTTTTTAAGGTGACGCCGCACGACATATCCAAAAAAGACTCCACAGAGAAACAGTCCCGCAATCGAAGCGAGTATCACGCCGGCCGGCAACAGACCTAATCCGCCCGCCAATGCAATCACGGCTGCTGTCAAATATCCTGCGCCCAAAATTTTCCAGATGAGTAGTTCTTTCTTCATAGTTGTTGCGTCATTTCCTATAATGATTGAAGCGTTCTTTTCAAAAACATCGTAATCAGTTCATTATCCGGATCCAATTGTTCGGCTCGCTCAAAGGCACTGTTTGCTTGAATGGTCTGCCCAAGTTGTCGATAGCATCGCCCTGTCATAAACCATGCAAACGCCGCATATTCATCATCGGTTGTAATTTTATCAAAGGTATCAAGCGACCGTTCATAGTCGGCTTTCAGATACAAGGCGCTTCCCAGCACGGCATAGGCTTTGGCCCAGCCGGACTTAAATTTCAAGACCCTGTTTGCACAATAGACCGCACGGGTCATATCATCCAACCCCAACGCCGATTGTGCCATTCCAATCCAAATCTCCGGATCATCCCGATAGACAACCGAAAGCCGGTCATAGCAGGTTAGTGCCCGGTCGTAGTTTTCGGCATTGAACGAACACATCGCCAGTGAACGCAACACTACATTGTAATGTGTCGTTTCCGGCTCACACTGGATCAGCAGTTCCTCAAACTTTTCCGCCGCCTTGCTCCATCTCCGTAAAGCAACATACGCATAGCCGGACGGCTCCAGAACGCGAGCATCGTTACCATGCATAAGCTGAGCTTGTTCATAGACCTCAATCGCCTGCTGTACCTCTCCCAACTGCTGATTCAACTGGGCTAGTGTTAACAACAAATCAAGATTTCGCGGCTGATACTGTAGGCCTTTTCGGAGAGTTTCCCGAGCTTCATCGATCTGTCCCTGCTCGAGAAGCACTTCGGATACACCCACCCGATAGTCCGCATTGGCCGGCAAAAGTTCAAGCGCCTTGTTGTATTGGGCTAACGCAAGATCATAATCCTTCTCCATCATGGCTAATGAGCCTAAGAGATGCCATCCTTCAGCCAGCGTCGAATCCAATTCTACTGCTTTATGGAAATCCTGACGGGCTTGTTCGGTGCGTCCTTCAATAAAGTGGATTCGGCCGGAAAGCAGATGGAGCTGGGGTAACTGGGGATCTTCCGGGAGGCTCTTGGCGAGCATCTTTTTGGCTTCTTCGATCTGGCCACGGTCAATTAAATCCTCCATCACGGGGATTTTTGCGCTGGCGGCAGACTTTTCCCAACGTGTCTCCATCCCCTGTTTCTTATTCGCATACGCATCATTACACCCGGTGAGAATAACTGCCATCGTGCATATAACGAGAATAACCGTAACGTGTTTTAGTTTTTTCATAAGCAACCCCTGTCTTCTTCCTTAAGTGAGGGTTTTCCGGGTTCCGGCAGCATTTCCAAATACTGCCGAAACCCGGGGGTTCTTAAAAATAGTTCGCTCTTTAGCGACGAATCCACTTGCCGGATTCTTCTTTTTCAAGAGCACGCAGCATAATCTGTTCGATCTGATCGACCTGGTCAGGTTGTGTTTCGCTAATGATGCGTTCTTTCAGACGCAGTTCATCAAGATAGCCGCGATCCATATCATTGTACTGACAATTGAGCAGCGCCAATGCCGCTTCAGGCTGACCGTCGGTATAAAGCTTGACGGCCTTTGCATAACGGTCTTCTTCGATACGTGCCCGGCTCATCCAGGTGATGTTCTTGCGTGCGTCATACGCTAAACGCATGACATCTTTCATTCGGTCCGTACCATCGGCTTCTTCTGGGTCATTGATGATATGAGGTGTAATCAGCACAATCAATTCGGTCCGAACAGACTGGTCATCAATACCTCTAAACAACTCGCCAATGATGGGCAGATCCCCTAACAACGGAATCTGTGAACGGCTCAACGTCGTTTCTTCCTGGAACAAACCGCCAAGAACAATCGTTTTGCCATCTTTGACCATGACATTCGTCATGACTTCCGTTGTTGTTTCATTGGGCAAAACAGTCCCTGAAGCAACTTCACTAACTGTACCGGTACTCTGTTTAGGATACAGTTCCATGCGAATCATCCCATCTTTGCAGATAAAGGGACGAAATTCCAGCACCGTACCGGTTTCCAGAAAAGCAACTTCCTGGGTAGATGTGCCGCCGTCACTAACGCTTTCTGAACTCAGGTAACCCTTTCGATCACCAATGATGATCTTGCCGGCCTGCTTGTTCAGTGCCATGATCTTGGGATTAGCCAAAATCGTCGTATCGGTAATCGTATCCAACGCCCGAATCAGGATTTCGACGTTGTCTTCGAGAATGCCGACACTTAAACCACCGGTTGAAACACCGCTGGCAAAACCGCCGGCAGATATACCCGAAGTTCCGAGTGCAACACCGGTTGTCGCACTGAGATTCTGCCAATCGATACCGAATTCCGTCGTCTCATCCAGCACGGCTTTTAAGTAGGTCACTTCAATCAATACCTGAGGAGGCTGGATATCAACTTGTTCGAGAGTCTCTTTAATCTTACGGATATTCTCAGGGTAGTCATTGACAACCAAACGGTCCCGAATCGACAGCGTATCACCGCCCATACCGGGCATGGTATCCACTGCCGCGGGACTGGTGACACCAAGTTGCCCATTTTCACTCAGCAAAGGCTCTGCCAGTTTCTGAGCTTCGGCCGCATTAATGTAATACAGAGGTATTAATGCGTTTTCAAAACGGCTTTTATCCGCCATGAATTCTTCATTGGTGTAAACCTTAATGAAGCTGCCTTTGATCTCGTACTTATGCGTGCCGAGAATCGCCTGCAGGGCTTCTTCAAAGGTTACATCATACAGATTAGTAACCGTTACGATACCGTCAACGGCTGCCGAAGGCACAATATTTTTTTGATACATCTGTGCCAACATCCGTAAAGCATCCTTGATGGGCATATCTTTCTTGAAGCTGATTGTCTGAATCGACTGACCCGTCAGGGCCTCCTGGACCCGGTCTTCTTCTGCCGCCATTTCAGCTGATTCCGAATCTACCGCTGCAACCACAACGGATTCCGCATTCACTTGCTGAACATGTCCCAGCGGAAGAATGGCAAGGCCTAAAACAATGACCATCCACATGCCGGCCCCCATCCAATCCTTGCGATTACCATTTCGTTTCACGTCCATACGACACCATCCTTTCTACTTTTCAACCGTTTCGGTCATTTTTAAGGTAATTGAGGTTTTGTTCCAATCGAACACCGCCTCATTTTCACCAATTTCCTTTAACGTAAGTTCATATTGTTCAGGTCCCTCTTTAACCGTTAGTACGGATCCAACGGTCAAGATTGCATCGTTAACAAATATTTGATATGGTTTCCCGTCGGCGTCTCGGATCATCGCCTCCAGATTGAGGGTTTTGGCGATCTTTTCCAGATTCGCCTGATGTCTTGTTTCGAGGTTGTCTTGTGAATCGGATATGTTCACCGCACTGTTACCTAAATCAAATGCCCTCCAATGGTCGGTACTAAACATATTACTCGTCAGAGCATCATGCCGTCCCTCTACGACATTCAGTTTGACAGCCAGAATTTTATCGGATTGGGAAGGCTGCGTATTGACCTGTTCGAGTTGCTGCAACTCCTGTGCGACAGCAGTCGCCGGGCCGGCTTTATCTTTCAGCAAAACACGCCCCCACAACAACGCCATAACACAAACAAGTACAATCGCAGCAACGGTCTTGCCATTGGCGTTTCGCAGTCTGCTTGTCATTGGCGCGTTCTTTAAATTATTCTGTTTTGAGCGATTCATTTTTTAACTACTGCCTGTCTTTTGGGGTTGATAATAAACATTCGCTTTGGCATTCAATTTAAGCACCGCATTAAAATCTTTATCGTTTTCCAGTTGAATTTCTTCAAAACAAATCAACCGATCAAAACCCTCCAGCAACTGAAAAAATGTAAATATTTGCTGTAATGTCCCTTCACATTCAATCTTTAGCGGTACGCAGCAAATATCCTCTGATATCTTTTCTGCGGCAGGCTGGACCAATTGCTTCTGAAGGTTGCATTCATTCATGACTTCCGCGATTTGCTGCCAGAGCTGAGCAAATTGCTTTCCTTCGGGTATTTTACCTGAATTGAGCTGGAGTTCTTTCTCCAATTCCTTTTTTTGCTGATGCAGCTCAGGCAGACGTCGACTGTAGTCCTGAATTTGGTCCATCGAGAGGCTCTGCCGAGTCATCTGCTCTTTCAGTGCCAGTTTCCGGCGAACAATCGGCACATACTGAAACACCCCAAAGCCAATCAGGATAATGGCTCCCAATATTAAAATCGTTATCTGTTGTTTATCCATCCATTTCATCAGCGATTCCTATTTTTGGATTTTATAATCCGCCACAAACATGCGAATCTCAAACTCTGTTACATCGTAGTCTTTCACTTTTTTCGCCTTCGTATAGACAGGCGAGACCTGCTCAAAATATTCAGATTCCTCAAGCCGGGAAATCAATGTCGCCGCATCGGAACCTTTGGCGGCAATTCCGGTCAGGATAACCCTGGTCCGTGTGGGTATCAGGGACACTTCAGAAGCTTCGTTTCCTCGTGAGGATGAACCGATCCGCACAATTCCCGCAGGCATTAAATCCTGCTCTTCGGAAAGTTCAATTGTTTCATCTTTCAAAGAAAGTTTACTCAAAACAATATTGTCTCGAATCAACCAGGATAATTCCGCAATGATCGCCGAAATGTTCGTTCGGGGGGTCGTCGCTTCGAGTATCTGAAGCTGGTGCTGCAAAGAAGCAATCTCCGATTCCAGCAACATGCCCTGATTAACCTTCAACTTACCCTTTTCAAAAACCGACTGAATATCCTCAACCTCCGCACGCACCTGTTTGACATACTGACCGACAACAAAACTCCAGACCATCATGGTCACTAACAAAGAAGCCAATAACAGATACTGGCGATGATAGCGTTTTTTGCGATTCTGGTTCGCTTTATGCCATTCCGGAATAAAATCTATTTCTTTCATGCCTCAGTTACCATCATAATGGGTTGTTTATCCTGTTCCTGTTCAATATCCATGCCTTTCAAGGCAAGTCCAACGGCAATTGCCCACTCACACATCTGCGGATTGCGTCGCCGATTGAAATTCGCTTTTGACAAATCGTATCCGCGTAAAGGCTCGGCGATTCGAATGTTCACTCCCAGATGACGACGAAGTGCATCCATCAAAGCCGCTTCATAAGCTTCCCCGCCTGCGAATACAGCCTCTGCGGGACGCTGTCCCCGAAACGTCACCGCGTAATATTTAAAACAAAGAGATATTTCATGTGCCAAATCTTCAATCGAATTGGTCATTGCATCAATCACGGCACGGGCCGTCTCAGCATCAATTTGACTGGCCTGCGGATCTCGCAAACGAATACGAAGCTGGACGGCTTCATCAATCTCGATCCCAAGCCTGGAAGCAACCTGCTGATTGAGTTGATCGCCCGCAATCGGGATTTGTTTGACAAAAGTGATTTCCTGACCCTTGCCGATAATCACCATTGTGTACTTAGTTCCCAGATCCACAAAAACACTCACCACTTCACGATCTTCGCGGCGTCGTAAGGTTGCCTGAAAACTGCGAAATAAAGCACAGGGAACCGTGTCCATTGAAACCGGCGTTAAATTCGCCTCCTCCAGCAGGCGGATATGATCGGCTAATTGCTCACGGTTGATGCCGAAAAAAATAACCTCATTCTTAATCTCTTCCCCCTGATAGACATTGCCCGCAATCATATATCGAATCTCATCTCGCTGCGGATCCATCCCAAACCGCTGGGCAACTTCCGTTTGAATCATTTCCTCAATCTTTTCAGGGGTATTTGTATCCAATCGAAGGCTTTTAATTTTCAAAAGATCGCTGGGAAGGCACGAAATGACTTGTCCTCCCGTAAATCCTCCCTGGCGATACATCGTCTGTAAAAGTTCGACCACTTTCTGGCGCCATGAGTCAGAACCGGGTTCCAGACTTCGATCAATCATTTCTTCTTCCGCCGCTTCAACGCAAATCGTCTGGTCACAACAACTTAGCTGAATCATCTTGATCATCGAATGGCCGACATCTAAACCAATCGGTTGGATTTTCTGTTTAAACAAGAACTCAAACATCTTACTTGAACCTTGTTAAATAACTTCTTTTCTAATTACCGGTTAAGGACCTGCAATCGTGACATATCCCGTCATGGGTTCCACATCCACATAGATCGTAAAATTACCCGCCTGCAGGGTTACCCGACCGCTGTTTAATGCATTTGCCGAATCTGCTGTCTTGCCGTGGTAAGGACTGCCAAGATAGTCAAACGTAATCGCATCCGTACCATCCGAATCAAAATCCGCATTGACAATATCCACCTGATCAAAATTACTGTCCGTCGCTAAATTAATCGTGTAAGCAAAACCGGACCGGAGGGGATTATCCACCACGGTATCCGATGTGGTGTCACGGATATCATAGGCCTCACTGGATGCATAAAACACAACCGAATAGGGTTTTTGATGGGTGATCGCCAGTCCCTTGGCGTAATCCAGGTCTGCCGCGATACGATTAGCCGCAGCACGAACCTGCATATCCGCCGCTCCGGAAAACATCGGAACCGCAATCATCGCGGCAATCCCTAAAATCACAACAACAATAATGATTTCAACCAGGGTAAAACCGCCGAAGCCTTTAGGCCCCTTAAGTGTTTTAAAATCCGGCATAATTAACCTCATTTTTAAAACGTTCACAGAGATTCGACAAAAATCCTGAATTATCGTCGTCATTCACCGCACCTGGCTTAAGCGATGAAATCGTCTAAATTACAAAGACGGCAAAAAAACTGGAAATGTCGCCGGCATCAAAGCCGAGCCACGAAAAATCAAATTTGAGGAATGTAGTTGGTTTTTCGAAAACCGTGATAACAAGGCTGAAAACAGGGCCACGAACTCTGTAAAATAGGTATAATCCCTCCAAACCGAATAATCCATACACGACGGATGCGGCCGTTTGCAACAACAAAAGGCGTTCCAGGAAACTGGTTTTGTCGGCGTCGATGCCATTGTATTTCACTTATCGGACATTATTGCCGTGTCACGGAAATATAATATGCCGCCCCCGAAGCGGAATTGTAATAGAGTTTTCCATACAGCGTACTGCGTGCCCGATCCTGACCATTGTTCTGCTGATAGGCCGTACATTCAACGGGATACACATCGGAAACGGAACTGCCAATCGTCAGGTCATAATACGTCTGCGAGGCGGTATCCAACTGGTCGGTCAGAGGAAAAGTCAATGTACTCAGCGTATTGGGGTCCTGCACCAAAGCCCAGGCCACTTCCAGACCGCCCCACGTCGCATAGTCCACTTCATTGCGAACACAATAGTTTCGTCCGCAAGCCAGCGTGATATCTGAACGTGCAATGAATCCTGACGATATAATCGCAATCGCCATGACGATAAACAGCACCATCAGCATCGCCATGCCTTTGCGTGAACGTGTTGTCCGGTATTTCCGTTTCATCGTTTTTAAGCGTTCCTGTTAATAATCATCGGACAATCGCAAATCGGCATTGATGCTGTACCGCTGCGTCTGTCCGTTATCATCCATATCAAACCAGATCGCCACTGTTCGGGTATCATATTGAAATTCGGAATTCGTACATTGTTTATAGAGTTCGGTAGAGGTATCTTTGGCATTAGGAGCCCAGACGGTATAAACAATTCGTATTCTTTCACCCCAGTCATAAGACCCGTCAAAATCTGAATCCTTCCAGATAAAAAATCTATCCGAATTATATGAACAGGCCTCGTATTCGGTTAAGGGGCGAACAGCTATGATATATGTATTCGCTGAGGCTTCGTAATAGCGATAAACTATCACATGTTCACCATGATCCCGATTTCCATCAGCATCTTTGTCCTGCCAGAGCACAAATCCCCAATCATAACTGCGAAGGATTTGATTGGACCGTTTAATCAAATCACTTAAACGTATGGAGACCTGTCGAAGCTGGGCTTGCTCGCGCCCCATGTCATCGGTTGCTTCTTTGGCTGAACATGTCGCGTATGCCAATGTCGCAACCGCTGACAAAACCACCGATGTCACTATCAGCGCCACCATCAGCTCAACCAGCGTAAATCCCGCAACAAATTGTCGTCGTTTCTTTATCATTTTCTAATCGTCATTCCGAGCAAAACCGAGGAATCTATTAAAACAGCCTCGGCCAGCGGCCGATTCCTTAATTTTACATTTTAGACTTTAATCTTTAATTTTGTTTTATTCGTGGTCGCCCACTAATGTTGTCACGCACGTCATTTCACGATTTTCATAATATACGGTTACCGTTACAGCAATCAGGTTCACCGAACCAACCGCAGCAGACTGACAGACGGCACTTCGGCTAAAACCCAAATACGCCGAACCGGTATGCGTCTGGTTTGCAGCATCTTTTAAGCCCCCTTCCGATTCAGAATAGCTGCTGCCATAGATCGTATGAATCTGACTGTAAGGAGTGGCCACTATCTTTTCGAGCAATTCCGAAGCCAGGTTCGCGGCCATGGTCTGTCTGGCCCCTTCGGCCTGAATGGATGCGGCATTGGCAAAGGGCAGCAAAATCCCCGCCGCCGCAATAGCCAACAACACCATCGCCATCGTTGCTTCTATCAGCGTAAAACCCTTATTGTTTTGTTTTCGTTTCATCGTGTCATCAAAAAGTCATCCCGACAACGTCGGGATTCCACATTTTTTCTATTTAATTTTGATAAATATTTCTTTTAATAGTTTGTATGGAACGCCGAGTCACAGGCGTAAAACTCGCCGGTAGCCACATTGTACCACCACCCCGCCGGTTCTGTCCCGCAAGGTCGCGCATCGGGGTCGTTGACACAGACCACGCTGTCACCGGCACCCGTGTCAGACACGTAAGGATTGGCGGGAAACTGTTCCATATAAGGCACATTTCTATCCGTTTGCTGTTCTTTCAATGCCGCAACAAATTCATCCGGCGTAACCGATAAGTCACCGATTTGTTCCTGGCCGGGAAATAGGCCGTTATCCGCCTTATACAATCGAATCTCAGAACGGATTCTCTGGAGCCGATCCACCATATCCGAAAGCCTCTTTTCATCCATGGCCTGCGTAATGGGGGGATGAGCAATAGACGCGATGAGTGTGATGATGCTGACGAGAATACACCCGTCGCATAGCGTTAATTTTCTTTTCTTCTCTTTCTTTTCCATTCCTGCTGCCCTTTTAATGAATACATAAGATCGAAGTCCTTTTCCTTAATTTTGCCTTTTACCTTTTAAGTTTTCACTTTCATTAATCGCCCCGGCCCTGTCTAATCCGGTGAATAGTCGTTGGTAAATGGTGAATAGCTTCTCCTAACTATTCACTAACGACAATTCACTATTCACTAAGTAAGCCGGCCGGCTCCCATAAAAGAGCCGACCGGCCGTAAATCACTGTAAGTCTTAGGCTTGATTAGTAAGCCTGGTGTACCGCACTATCAGTGGTCGTATCCGCACCGGCATAAATTGTTGCTTCGGTGCCTGTTACTGTGTAATTCCAGTCAAACGTGGTCGCGCTTCCAACAGTGCTGCCGTTTGTAAAAGGATTGTTGGGAACAGACTGCAGGTAAGGACCAAAGCAGAATACCGCTGTCTTAGTAGCATTTACATTTCCATCAACATCTGTAAAACCAGTCATCTGAGTATCAAATGTTGCAACCACAGGAGGAGCATCATTATGCTGAATCTTGTACAGTGAGATCTGCGACCGCAGGGTTTGCAGACTGGACTGTAAGCTGCTGACTTTGGACTGCGTACTCGCGTCACTGAACTGAGGAATCACGATCGCGGCCAAAATACCCAGAATGACCACCACGATCAGAATTTCCACCAATGTAAAACCTTTGTTCTTTCTCATTTTCTTGCCCTTTCAAAATTGTGCTTGCCTGTTTAAGGTATCGGTTTCGTTAACGTTACATCATATTTTGTTCACACTTGTTTTTTATTCCTGCAATATCCGAGTTGTTCGCCGATAGAGAACAGTTCGCTCTTCGCCCCGCCGTTTTTTCAGGTCGTGGGTATCTTTATTCCGGCGATGATTCAAATCCTGCAGGTTATTTAACGAATGCATATTGCGTTAATAGTCCGTTATCAGGTTGCCAGGTCGATATTCGCTTGTCAAAGATCGTTCAGTTGATGCTTCCAATAAAAACATAAGAAACAAAACAGGCGATTCCAAATCAGCGGGCCCAAAATAGGTGAAAATTTTTCGCGTAAAAACAGATGTGAAGAACACCCGATAAACAGGGCATCCATACCGTAATAAGAAAGTTTGAAACGGAGTTTGTTAAGAAACATGACCAATAAAAACGCTATGGCGCAAGCCATGCGAAAATACCGCCGCAATAACATGAAGCATTCGCACGGCTCGCGCCGTGGCGTTCTTATTGCCGGTCTTATATCATCAGATACGGGGGTGCGTTTTGAATGCTGATTTTTCGCTGATTTTCGCTGACATGCTCCAATTGCACCCGGATGCATTCAAAGCCATCCAGCACGGGCAGGATTTTATCGGCCCATTCGATCAGCACCACTGAATCATCCCGACAATATTCTTCAAACCCCAATGCCGCAAACTCCGCCGGAGTCTCAACACGATAGGCATCAATATGATAGGTGTGTATCAGCCCCTTCCGACCGAAATATTCATTCACCAACACAAACGTCGGACTGCTGACCTGGTCCGGGTCGTGTGCTTCCAAACCCAGTGATATGCCTTTAATCAGATGCGTCTTGCCGGTGCCGAGGTTGCCAATCAAGGCAAATATCTCCCCGCCCTTGAGCAAGGCCCCGATTTTCTTACCCAAAGCAATCGTCTCACCCGCACTATTCGTTATAATTTCAATATCATTTTGACTCACGTCAGGCTCACCATAAAACAACATCCGCCAAAGGCGGATTCCACAATTTTACATTTTGGATTTTAATTTTTGAATTTCCCTTACAGGTGGTCGTACCCTCCCGGTTCAACAACCACAATCCGACCGTCCTGCCAGAGCGCCTGCATCTTCATCGTATCCGTCACCGTCCCGATTCGCGTAATCTGAATGGTGTCCAAATCTTTCAGCTTTTCAAATTCTTCAGGAGCGAGCGTAAACAGCAGTTCAAAATCCTCCCCGTCATTGAATACGGCATAGTAGGGATCATCGGTTTTTCTCGCCGCATCAGAAATCGGTAATTTTTCCATTTCGAGCATGGCACCAACCCGGCTTTGTGTGCAGATGCGGTTCAAGTCGGCACTGAGACCGTCGGTGATGTCCATCATCGCATGAATGTTGGCCGTCTTTGTTATAACAAGAGCCTCATTGACCCGCGGCGTAAAATGCAGATGTTTTCCGTGCATCGAGCCGCCTAACAAACCGGTTACACAGATAACATCACCCGCTTTTGCCCCGCTCCGCCGCACCGGCACATGCCAACCGCTGGCTTTACTCAGCATGGTGACGTTAATCGCGAAACTTTCCGCTTCCTCTTTCCATTTGGTAATGTCGCCGCCGATGAGCTTGCAATTAAATCGTTCGCCCGCCTCGGTAATGCCCGCGTGAACCCGTTTGAGTTCTTCGACCCCAAACTCAATAGGCAAGGCCACCGCGACCACCGCACAAACCGGAACCGTCGCCATCGCCGCACAATCGCTTAAACTGGCGGCCATCGCCTTGTAGCAGGCCTCTTCCAGCGTGCATTGCTGCAGGTCAAAATGTACCCCGTCCAGCAGCATGTCCGTTGTCACCAGCAGGGTTCCATCCTCCCCGGCCCGAACCTGCGCCATATCATCACCAATCCCAATCGGAAACCGCGCAGCATCGGCGTTACTCTGTGAAGCAAACCAGGAAGTTATCAAATCTTCATTATTGTTCATAGATAATCAAATCGGAAAATAAATGCAAGTACTCTCAGTCGTAAAAAGGATTCTCAATATAAGGTTTGGACACTTCTACGACTTTGTCATTTTTACCCATTATGGCTCTGCCTTGATCCGTATAATCTCTTTCAAATGTAAAAGAAACATCAACTTTGAAAAAAGAACATTCCGGGTGAACAAATCGAACAGGTGAAATCGTTTGCAATCCTCCATCCATTGGAAATTTTCGCATGATTTCCGCACGGGTCACTCCTGGTTTAATAAATTCATAATCCTTGAGACACTTGATGACCCATTTCTCGTATTCACTCAATGTTATGCTGCCGGTGTGACGATACTCGGGTTTTAAGTACCATCTTGTTTCCGCTTCTTCTGCTTTCCATTCTTGCCCTTCATTCAAGGATTGGCCTGCGACTTCTTTCTGTGGCGCACGGCAACCAACCAAAATAAACAGCATAACAAATAACGAAGCGGTCATTATTAAGGGTTTCATAGCAATAGCCCTTTTCAATACATTGTATTACTGTTCTTTGAGTTTGTCTTTCCAGTAGGCGATCTGGGCTTTGGCGTTTTCGGGTCCGGCGGCGCCTTTGGTTTTGTAGGACCGGCAGACGCCGGCCGGGTCGAGTGTGCCGAAAACATCCTCTTCGATTTTATCGCAAGCCGCTTTAAATTGCTCGATTGTCAACTGCCCCAGCTTTTTCTTACCTTCGGTTTCACACAACGCCACTAGCCCACCGACGACACCATGTGCCTGCCGGAATGGAATCCCCTTTCGCACGAGATATTCGGCCAAAGCCGTCGCATCCAGAAAGCCTTCATCCAGCCCGTCGGCAATCCGCTTTGTGTTAAACGCCGTATGACTGACAATCGCGGCAGTCATCTGCAGACACGCATCCGTCGTGTCGGCAGCATTAAACACATGAATCTTATCCTCCTGCAAATCCCGGTTATATGTTGACGGCTGGGCCTTCAAAATCGTCAGCATCGCCACCAGCGCCCCATAGACCGTCCCCGTCTTGCCCCGAATCAACTCGAGCATATCGGGATTTCGCTTCTGCGGCATCATGCTCGAACTGGTACAGTAGGCGTCATCGGTCTTGATAAACGAAAACTCGCTCGACGTATAAAGAATCCAGTCCTCGGCCAGCCTGGACAGATGGGCTGATATCAGCGAACAGCAGAAAATAAACTCCGCGCAGAAATCTCGATCCGACACCGCGTCGATGCTGTTATATTTAATATCCCGAAAGCCCAGGTTCTTTGCCGTCATTTCCCGGTCCAGCGGCAGGGTTGACCCCGCCACCGCCCCGCAGCCCAGCGGACACACGTTCAGCCGGTCCCGGCAGTCTTTGAGTCGGCTGTAATCCCGCGCCAGCATTTCCACAAAGCTGAGCAGATACGACGCTATCGTTGCCGGCTGCGCCCGCTGCAGATGCGTATACGTCGGCATAATATCTTCGGTGTACTTGTCGGCCTGCCGAACGAAGGCGATTTGCAGTTGCGTAATTCGCGCCAGCAGAATCTCAATCTCATCCCTCATCCACAGCCGAATATCCGTCGCCACCTGATCGTTCCGGCTCCGGCCGGTATGCAGTTTTTGCCCCGCATCGCCGATCTTTGCCACCAGCGCCGCCTCAATCGCCATGTGGATATCCTCCTGCAATTTATCGAACGCAAATTTGCCCGCGGCTATCTCTTCACCGATTTCCAGCAGGCCCTTCTTGATGTCCGCCGCTTCGGTCTTGGTAATGATCTTTTGCTCGGCCAGCATCTCCGCATGCGCAATCGACCCGGCGATATCATATTTATACAATCGCTTGTCATATGACAGCGACTCCACAAAATCCACCGCCAGTTCATCCACCGAACCACTCAACCGCTTTTCCCAGCTCTTTTCCTGTTTAATCATTTTATGTCCCTCGCACAAAGTCATTATTGACAAAAACTTATCAAAATAGTACGCCCACTGCCCCAAAAAGTCAAGCAATTTAGCATACCAACACCGCCTTCCATCCGACACAACAGCAAAGTCGCATATTCGAATGAATTGCCTGAAAGGCATAGATAATTTAGCCCAGGGCAACGCCCTGGGTTTACGAATCCACCCCTCTCTCACGCCCTGAAAGGGCAGAATAATCAATTGGCTAAAATACTCATTTTTCGGGTTGCGCAACAGCCTCCAAACCGTCTATAATAGTGGATAGTTGAAAAAATGGAGAGAATTTGAATACAAAACAGCGTCTGCTATTGAAATTCCTTGAAGCATCCGGCCCCGGCCTACATGGGATGCTGACCCGGTTGACACTGGATGAGACAGTCGCCGAAGAACTCATGCAAAACCTGTTTATCCGGCTCTTTGAAATAAAACACCTGGAAAAAATCGAAAACCTGCACGCATATGCCTGCCGGATCGCCATTAACCTGGCTTTTGACCGGCGGCGACAGCACCGTT
Organism: Phycisphaerae bacterium; assembly: GCA_016782835.1. Classification (GTDB taxonomy): domain Bacteria; phylum Planctomycetota; class Phycisphaerae; order Sedimentisphaerales; family Anaerohalosphaeraceae; genus 4572-13. Next base: position 17,143 of record JADHXS010000012.1, read on the forward strand.
CTTTTTCAGAGATACCGGACAGCCGACCCGACCTTCGAATACCCCGAGTCGACCGGAGGCTGATTCAGGCTGAAGAGATAGCAAAAATCCTCGATGCAGCCCAACAGCTTTCGGGCCTGACCCGTGAGTGTTTCGTACTGCGGTATATCGAGCAGATGGAATATGCTGAAATTGCTAAACGAACTCAAAAAAATCCACAACAGGTTCGCGCACTCTGCTCCAAAGGAACCCAGCGTATTCGTCAGATTTTAAACGAACAAAACGCATCTTTTTATAAGGAAGCGATCAATGAATAAATATACAGAACAACAAATCGAAGAAAAACTAAAAACACTTAGCTCCATCGAGCCTTCTAACGATTCCCTCCGGCGGATGGACCAGAATATCCGCAGCATTATTTCAGGTGTTACGAAAAAACCGACCGCAACACGCAGTTTCCTCTATTACGCCCTCGCTTCGGCAGCAATGCTGATCATCGGTATCAGCCTTCTTTACGATTCAGCTCCCCCCCGGACTCCGCCGACAATTGTCCGGCAAGCACCGACAGAGCCGACCCTGACACTAGCAAAGCTCAACACCGTCTTCAATCACGGCGGACAAAAAGCACTGGACGAATATTTTGAAAAAGTAGAATCAAATCGGCAACCGCGGGCCGAAACCCTTACCCTACAGGAAATCTTGAAAGAACTATAAATCTGAAAGGAAAACGAATCATGAAAAAGACATATTTATTAACAATCCTGTTACTATCCCTGTCCACAACCAATCTTATTTATGCTTACCCGCCCGATAACGCCGCCGTGATTTACTACAAACTCATGGATTATTTCGAAAAACCCGATGAAGCGGTATGGGGCCAAATATGTGACCTGCCCACAAGCCAAAAACCTGCCTCCGAAGAAGTCAAAGCCTTCATTCAAAAACAGAAGGATAACAATCTAATCCCGGAACTTGAAATTGCTTCAGAACTAAAGCATTGTGATTGGGGTCTGGATTTTTCACAGGGCTTTGAAATGCTGATGCCAGGCCTGTCACAAATGAAAAACTTTCATTATTTACTGCTTGCAGACGCAGCTATTCAGGCCTCCGAAGGAAATATTGATGCCGCATTGGAAAAAAATCTCATCGTCCGCCGAATGGCCCATCATGTATCGAATGATACACTGATCGGATTTCTGGTTTCATTCGCATTAAACAAAAAAAGCGATGAAGCCCTCGGACACCTTCTTGGCACATACCCGCTCGATGAAAAGACATTAGTTGAACTCAAAAACGAATTGCTGTGGGAATCATATCGCCCCAAACCAATCCGTCACCCAATGATGATGGAAAAAGAGGTGTGCCTGCATGAAGTCTCAATCATGACACCGCAGCGATACAAAAAATTTATCGCTGATTGGGAACAAAATGAATGCAGTGAACAACTGCTGGAATTATTAGAGAAAAACGACCCCGCTTTTATAGATCGCTCGGCCGCCTATTTAGAAAAATATTACGACAAAGTCTTCGCCATCATGGAAAAGCCGTACGCACAAGCTTTTCAGGAAATCGATGAATCGCTGAAACAGGCCGCTGAAGAGGCGGAACAGGGAAAAGAGGAAGCCGTTTTTACAAGTGTTTTCTGTCCCGCCCTGGCCAAATGCTATAGTCACGGAATCAACTGGAAAACCAATCACGACGCAATGTTAACGGCGTTGGATGTTTATATCGCTGCGGCTAAGACTGGAAAACTGCCGCAAAAATTGCCCGAATCTACTTGTATTGACCATTTCAGCAGAAAACCGTTTATTTACGAAGTCACAGAAGACGGATTTACCCTGAAATGCCAACAGGAAGACTTGGACAAAAAGACGACATATAAATTCAGTTACAAATTACCAAAATAGTATTTTACACTGGAAACGCCCCAAAGCCCGCTTAAAAAAGCGGGCTTTTTCTATGGATAACACCTCCTTCGGTAGTTAAAAACCTGCGATAATCTGTGTCAAAAAAGTAAAATTGTTTGACATTTATCTAACTTGTGGTATAATTCCCAAAAATTGAATAACATGATATTTTACAATTTCATATAACTGCGAACCCCCAACGTCCCCCGGCAAACCAGCCAAATAACCTCAAGCCTCAGGTCTAAAGGGCGCGTTGCCCACTGCCTGATTTTTGCCTCTCCTCTTTCGGCCTTGTTTTCCAGCGGCGATGAAGCCACCAGTATTGGGTGGGGTCTTTGCGGATGAGTTTTTCCAGCTCGGCATTGTATTCCTGTGTCACCCATTCCAGCGGATTATCCTTGTCCGCCCATTCTCGCGGTTCGATGATCCGGCTGACCTCGATCTCAAATTGGTAGTCGTTACCGACCCGCCGGCACCCCCCCACGGCAATCGGCAGATTATACTGTATCGCCAATAAGCCAATGCTCTTATATGAGCTGGCCTTGCGCCCAAAGAAGTCCACGAACACACCCTTGCGGCCCGCATCCTGGTCACTGATAAAACACAGCGTCGCGCCGTCTTCGACCAGTTGGACCATCTGGTCGGTCGCACCCTTTTTATCGATAATCTTCTGCCCCTTGGCCTCGCGAATACCGTAAAGGTATTTATTAATATACGGATTGTCCAGCGGCCGGGCGATACTGTACACATTATAGAAGAACAGCCCCAACAGATACCCCGTAATCTCAAAATTGCCGTAATGACCCGTCAGCATCAACAGGCCCTTGTTCTCCTTGGACATCCACTTGGCCCGCTCAATGTTCATCGGCTTGATATACCGGCTCCAGTTACCCTTCTCCAACAGCCGTGGCGTAAACAGCGTATCAATCACCAGCATCACAATGTGCTGAAAACTGCGCAGCCCGGTTTCTTCCAGCCATTTCTCATCCTTTTCCGGAAAACTGGCCCGCAGATTCCCCATCGCCCGAATCCGGCCCCGCTCATAATGCTTCCACATCAGCGTCCCAAGAAAGCACGCAAACCGCAGATTCCACCGCACCGGAAACAGATACAGGATAAACAGCGCTACCCGCATCGCGGCATACCCCAGCCAGTCCAGCGCTGGATTTCGCTTATGGTTCTTCTTTTTCTTGTTTTTTTTCGTAACAGACATAGATGACCATCGTCTAACATAAAATACAAATCAGTTAAAATGTGTCCTCATTATGGACATATAAGAGGTATTTGTCAAGCTTTGGTTGACAACGCGGCACACCAACCATATAATAGGACAAAAATTGTCACTTAAAAAAATAGAAAGGAAAAAATCATGGATTTTGATAATACACAGCCACCCAATAATTTTCATGACCCGCAGGATTCAGATATTCCCCCACAGCCGCCCCAGGAACCGGTGATGCATAACATCCCGGATTTTTCCACGCCGCTGTATGACCCGTACCCCAAGAAAAAGAAGGGTTCCGGCTGGAAGATTTTCTGGGGCATCGTGATTACCCTGTCGCTTTTGGCTAACGGCTTTATGTTTTTAGCGATGATCGGCATGGGAAGCGTCATTTTCGCGGGCAGCGGAGCCGGAACCGATGACGGCCTGGTGGAAAACGTCCTGGTAGACGGGGCACACAACAAGAAGATTGCTGTCATCAATATTGGCGGCGTGATTGACGGCGAAATGAGCGACTGGGTTCGCCGCCAAATCAATAAAGCCGAAGCCGATAACAATGTCCGTGCCCTGATCGTCCGCATCGTCAGTCCAGGCGGAGCCGTGTCCTCCAGCGACCAGATTCACTATTACATCAGCCGCTTCAAGGAACATACCAGCAAACCCGTCTTGGGATTCATGCAGTCAATCGCCGCGTCCGGCGGGTATTATTCCGCCGTCGCCTGTGATGAAATCATGGCCGAACCCACCGTCATTACCGGCTCCATCGGTGTCATCATGAACTATCTGGTCGTCAAAGAACTGCTCGAAGAAAAACTCGGCATCAACCCCGTTACCATCAAAAGCGGCAGACGCAAAGACTGGCCCAGCATGTTCAACGAAGCCACGGAAGAGCAAAAACAATATCTGGATGAAAAACTCATCACTCCCGCTTACGACCGGTTTGTCGAACTGGTCGCCAAAGGTCGAAAAGACATCCTTTCGGAATCGGAGATCCGTGCACTGGCCGACGGCAGCATTTATTCGGCACCGGAAGCGGTGGAAAACAAGCTGATCGACGAGATCGGCTACTTCGACGATGCGGTTTATAAAGCCGAACAAATGGCACAAATCTCCGGCGCCAAAGTTGTCGAATATGAGGAACTTTTCTCAGTCTGGAATATTCTCAACGCTCAGAACAAAACAAAAATCGGTCTTGAAAACGTTGAAACCGAAATCCTCGAACGCATCGCCGCCCCCCGCCTGCTCTACCTCTGGGACGGCAAAGAGTAGAGATTCCAAATGGACCGAATAGTTTATGGCTTTGTTTTAAACCGTAATCTCAGCCGTAAAGTCCCCGGAAGAACTGGAAACAGTAATCGCAGAAGTAGTTGAAAGGATCACCCTGGCAAGCAGAAGGACAAAAATAACGCGTCCCCGGTACCATTTTTTATTGGGTATGTTCATAACGCTTAGCGGTGACCGTACTGTTCGATTTTTTCCATCAACGATTTAAGTTGTTTGGCCTTTTGCGGGTGCTGATCGATAATGTTTTTGGTTTCCGCCGGATCATCGGCCAGATTGAACAGCAGGTCTTCAGTAATTATGCTTTCGGCAAAACGCTGGTCCTTGGGATTGGCGCCGCGTCCGATGCCGGTCGTTTGACGTTTGGCATTAGCGGGAATAAATTTCCAGTCGGCCTGTCGGATTGAGAGTGTATCGGAAATGCCATGCTGAATGACCGCATTGCGGATTTGCCTGTCGGTTTTTCCCAGCAGCACATCGGACAGTTCCATGCTGTCGATGGCCGTATCCGGCGGGATAGACTGGCCGGTAATTGTTGCACAGGTGCTCAGCAAATCGACCAGACAAAACATCTGGTCGGTAGTGGTGCCGGAGCGTATCTTGGCGGGCCATCGCACAATCAGAGGGACGCGCGTGCCGCCTTCGTAAACCAGATATTTCCATCCATGCAGACCGCCGGCAGGTTGATGACCGTTGACATCCTCCAGGGAACCGTCGAAATACCCGTCAAATAAAACGGGGCCGTTGTCACTGGTGAAGATCACAAGCGTATTATCGGCAACACCGAGCGTATCGAGAGTGCTCATCACTTTCCCCACAAGCCAGTCAAGCTGAACGATGGCATCGCCGCGAATACCGCAGCCGCTTTTGCCGCGGAATCGCGGATGCGGCATGTGAGGCACATGCGGATCGTGTGTGCCGAGGTACAGAAAAAAGGGCCTGTCTTTGTTCTGCTCGAGAAAGGTAACCGTTCTGTCGGCGAGAGTATCGGTGATGTTCTCATCGACCCAGCGTGCATCTTGTCCACCCGTCATGTAGCCGATGCGGCTGATGCCGTTGATGACAACATCGGCGTGCTGGTTATCGGCCGGAACCTTAAGCATTTCCGGATGGTCGCGTCCGGCCGGTTCATTGCCAAGCGGACCACGGTAACTGACGCGGATGGGGTCGGCCGGGGCGAGCTTGGCTACGTGGTGATTTTCGATGAATACGCACGGAACTCGGTCAACCGTAGCCGGAATAAAAAATGCCTGATCAAAGCCGACTTCAAGCGGGCCGGGAGCAATTTTGTCGTTGAAGTTGACGACTGTTTTACCATCCCCCAACCCCAGATGCCATTTCCCGACAAGAGCTGTTTTATAACCGGCTTGCTGAAGCATGGCCGGTAGAGTAAAACTTCCGGGAGCAATCGCCAAAGGGGCATCACCGTCAAGAATACCGGTTCTGCGGGTGGACTGCCGCCAACCGTATTGGCCGGTCATAATGGCATAACGTGTGGGGGTACAGGTAGATGATGGTGCATAGCCGTTGGTGAATCGTATCCCCCCAGCGGCAAGCCGGTCAATATTCGGAGTCTGGATTTTTGTCGCACCGTAACAGCTTACATCGCCCCAGCCGAGATCATCGGTAAGAATCAATACGATATTGGGTTTGGGCTGCGAGCAGGACGTTTGTGCGGTCTGAGTCTTTTGGCTGCAGCCGGTTATCCACAGGACCAAGACGCAAGCAACAAAAAACAGTATGTAAATAACGGATTGTTTTTGCTTTTTCGGCTTCTTCACAATGTTTCTCCTGCATTTAATGATTGAAACTGGCTTCAAACCAAAGACATGTGGGGACGTCCGGTTGTCAAACACATTTTACGAGGCTATTTTCAACCTTTAGGCGGCCTTCGGCAAATAACTGAATCGCTTCCGGATAGGCCAGGCACTCCTGCTGGAATACACGGGCGGCTAACGTGTCCGCATCGTCATCATCTTTGACTTGGCAGACCCTCTGAACAATAATCGGCCCGGCGTCATATTCATTCGTACAAAAATGCACCGTACAGCCGGAGACTTTACAGCCCGCTTTCAGCACCGCCTCATGAACATGGTGGCCCCACATGCCCTGCCCGCCGAAACCGGGCAACAGCGCCGGATGAATATTCATCACACGATTGTCATAGTGTTTCGGAATACGCCACAGGCACAGCCAGCCGGCCTGAATGACCAAATCAACGTTTGCCTTATCCAGTTCTTCTTCAATCCGCCTGCTGAAATCGGCAATGTCGGGATAATCCTTCTTGCGAATAATCACCGGCTCTAAACCAATCTTACGGGCACGGTCATTGCCTTTGACCTCCAAACGGGAACTAATCACCAGCACAATTTCCGCATTGAGCCGTCCGGCATCAATTTCATCATGGATATTGATCATCGTTCGCCCGCCGCCGCTCAGCAGAATCCCCAGCCGCACCGTTTGACCCTTCGGATCCGAGGCAGAAATCCCATACTGAACATCCGCTTTTTTATCCATCGCCTCATTGGCCAGCGCATCGGCGCGTGAGTTTTGCTCACGATACACATGCGTCACCTGCCATCCCTTAAAACCGCCCAACAACGCCATGCAGTCGATGTAATAGTCTTTGAGATTGTCGCTTTTGACCTTGTATTGGCCGTTTAATTGACGCACCAGCAATTCGCTATCGCTGAATAATTTAATGGATTCGGCCCCTAATTCCTCAGCGGCTTTTAGAGCCTCTTTGATTGCGGTGTATTCGGCAATATTATTTGTCGTTTCCCCCAGATAGATACCGCGGGCCATTAGCTGATTCCCTTTTTCGTCTTCCAGTGTAAACCCCGCACCGCCGGGGCCGGGATTGCCTCTGCTTCCGCCATCAGTATGGATGATTATCTGTTTGCTCACGGCACTCTCTATTTCAAAAATCGCAGGTTGCCTGTTAGAGAAAAAAACCCGACGTTTTTTTGACTTTCGCCGGCCTGAAATTTTGATTTGCTTTTATCCTTCTTTCAGATATAGAATCCGGGTGCAGTTCGAGCAGCGAACAATCTCGTCATGACGACTGAGAACATTGACCACTTCGGCGGGAACCCCCATAAAACACCCGCCGCAACTGTACGAACCGGTATTATCCTCCCAGCCTTCCACCTCCGCCATCGCCTCCCCATCATACGTTTCCGCTACGCGTTTGAAAAAATCCAATGCCTTCTTGTCCGTGACCCCGTTCGCTGCGGCATCCCATTCCGCCTGAATCTCTTCAACTTCTTTTTCAAAACCGACTGTCTTTGCCTCGGTTTCCTTACGAATATCTTCCAGCTTTGTCTTTTGCTCTTCGATTTGTTTTTTGAGCTCCTCGCATACAGCTTCATCCACCTCAATGTTTTTCATCAACTCAAGCGCCTGTGTCTCAAGCTTGGAATCATCGGCCTTGGCGGTATTCAGCTCCGTTAAGAGCGCAGAATATTCCTTGTTGGTACGTGCAAGATTTAAATGACCGCGAAGTTTTTCGATATGTTCGTCTCGGCTTTTGAGTTCCAGTTCCAGGCGATCTACCTGGATCCGGGTCAGTTTAATCTCCTCCAGTTTTGCTTCGAGCCCACTCTGAAGTGTCCGCAACTGATTTTCCTGAAAGATAACGCTCCGTCTGCATCGGGTCAATTTCATCTTGACCGCACGGAGGTGAGTCTCCACACGCTGTAATTTGATCAAACCATGTAGAACCGGTCCCATTCCATATCCTTTTTAACTTGTTAACATTCCCCCCGCAACTTCACACGAAAACGTCATTATGCCGTTTAAAGAACGTTCTGCAACAAAATTTTTTTGCATTTTTTCGATTTTCACTCGTGAATACATCCCAAAAAAAGTAGAATTTGTGTTTTTAGCGGATTTTAAATATGTTTTTTCTCAGGATTATCATTAGCAGACATTAAGAATCGACTATGAAAGAATTACTCAAGAAACTCATCGCCAGTGCCCCAACCTGTAAAAATGGTGAAATCGGGGCGGTTAAGATATTACGGGACTATTTTGAAAAATGCGGCATCGCCGCCGAACTGGATTGCTGGGACCAAACTCGCGCCAATTTGATTGCCGCAATTGGAAACCCTGACCCTGAGGCCCCAACACTGGTTTTGGGCGTCCATATCGACGTCGTCCCCGCCTCGCCGGCCAACTGGAACACAAATCCTTTCGAAGCGATCGAAAAAGACGGAAAAATCTACGGGCGGGGCGCCTGTGATATGCAGGGTGGAATATGTGCCGCCGCACAGACACTGGCCGACATCGCCCAATCGCCAGTTCAATTAAATGGTCGGGTCATTTTCGCCGCCACTGCCGGTGAAGAAACAGACAGTTGTGGCGTTAAACGATTTATTGAACAATACAAAGACAAAATTACCCATCCCATCGGCATTATCGTTCCCGAACCAACAGGGCTGGAAATATTACGGGCACACCGCGGCATACTTTGGCTGAAAATCCAAACGCATGGAAAAACCGCCCACGGTTCTATGCCGCATCTGGGCATTAACGCTATCGAGAAAGCCAACGCCCTGCTGAACCGGCTCAAAAACTACAAAATCCCGCATACACCACATGAGATGCTGGGCGGCTGTTCAATGAGCATCAATCGCATCGCCGGCGGCAGCGCTGTCAACATTGTCCCGGAAAGCTGCGCTGTCGAACTGGATATTCGTACCCTCCCCGGCCAAAGCAAAGAAAAGATTATCGATAGCTTGAAAGCTATTTGTGACCAACTGCAACAAAACGATTCGGACTTCAAAGCAGATATTTCAATTGTTCGTGCTGTCGATGCCCTCCAGACGGATGTTAACGATCCGTTTGTAAAAGCGGTTTGCAGGGCGACCGGTATCAGCGAAACCAAAGCCGCCGGCTTCACCACCGACGGCCCCTATTTCCAAAAACTCAACGCCCCCGTCCTGATTTTCGGCCCCGGCGACGGCACCCTCTGCCACAAACCCAACGAATACATTGAAATCGCCCAAATAGAACAAGCAAAAAATTATTATAAGAAGTTGATTAGTAACATGCTGACAGAATAATTCTCTTACCGAATGTCAATCGTGTATTGCTTCTCGAAGACCTCAGTAAAATCAAAAACGTGGTTAAAATCCTCAATGGTATCGGTTTCCTGGGAAGTCATCCAGCCGGATTCGATCATCAGGTAGACAATCTCACCGAAATCACGCGTCGAGCGCACACCCCAATGCTCCAAAACCATCGCCGCCAGACGACCCCACCGCTTTTGCGACGTTTCAGCCAGCCCCCACGCCAGTTCCTGCCCCGTAATATGCCGCGGCATGGCTTCAAGATTCTCCTGCTGACGGAATTTGTCAATCGTCGCCGCCAGCCCCTCGAACACAAATTTCAGCGCCCGTGCATCATACCGACCATCTTTTTTCGCTATTTCCTCAATCGTCTTTTTCAAAACAATCCGCCAAAGGCGGCTCCATATTTTTGATATTTGATCTTTAATATTTGATTTTACATTAATGTATCCGCTGTCCCGGCTTGGCACCGCTGTCGAGGCCAAGCAAAAACACCTCCGCCCCGCCCGGGCCGGATGCACACACCATGCCTTCGGACAGACCGAATTTCATTTTCCGCGGCTTTAAATTCGCTACACAAACCACCAGCCGACCCACCAAATCCTCCGGCTTATACGCCTTGGCAATCCCTGCAAAGACATTTTTCTTCAAGTTGCCCAAATCCAGTTCCAGGGCAAGCAGTTTATCCGCCCCCTCAACAGCCGAGGCGTGAAGTACCTTTGCAACACGCAAATCCACCTTCATAAAATCATCAATCGTGCACTCTTCGGCCAGCGGTTCATCCAACATGTTTTCCGGCTCCGGCTGTATTGATTCCTGAGATGTCTCCTGTTTACTTTCTTCAATCATTGCTTCTACCTTTTCCTTTTCAATCCGTTCAATCAAACGAATATAATCGTTAATCTTTCGATTTTCTAAAACCGTGTCCACATCGGCAAACGTCAATGCGTCAACCGCCAAAAACTGTTCAATCTTCGCCGCAAACTCCGGCAGAACGGGCTTGAGATAAATTCCCAGAATTTTCACGGCATTCAGCACCGCCGTCAATGTCGTGCGTGTGCCTTCTGCATCGGTTTTAATCGTGCTCCACGGCTGCTGTTCCTCAACGTATTTATTGCAGACATCCGCCAGCGCCGCGATACGCCGAATCGCCGCAGCGTAATTTAAACATTCATAAGCCTCGATAATTTCAGCCTTAGCCGTGACAAGTTCACCCACTAACGCCTTGCCTTTGGCATCCAGCGTTCCCAACATACCGGCCAGCTTTTTCGTCAGCATCGGACCGGAACGGCTGGCCAGGTTGGCCAGTTTCCCCACAAGGTCCGAATTGACACGATTGACAAAGTCCTCGATACTCAGGTCAATATCTCCCACATCACCGGCCAGTTTGGACGCATAATAGTACCGCAGGTACTGCGGGTCCAGGTGCTTCAGATACGTGGAGGCCATAATGAACGTCCCCTTGCTCTTGCTCATCTTCTGACCATTGACCGTCAGGAAACCATGCACAAACAATTTGTCCGGTGTTCGCATATTGGCACTGAATAATAACGCCGGCCAGAACAATGCATGGAAATACATAATGTCTTTGCCGATGAAATGACAAATCTCATAATCGCCGCTGTTCCACATCTGCTCAAAATCCCGTCCGTTTTTATCGCACCAGTTCTTGCAGGAGGCCATATAGCCAATCGGCGCATCCAGCCAGACATAAAAATACTTGTCTTTTTCGCCGGGAATCTTAAATCCGAAATACGGGCCGTCCCGCGAAATATCCCAGTCCTTCAGCCCTGTCTCAAACCACTCATATAGCTTATTCTGCACCGATTCCTGCACGTATCCCTTCGCGAAAAGCGATTTAAGCTTCGTTTGATAGACACTCAGCCGGAAAAAATAATGCGTGCTCTTTTTCAGCACCGGCGGATTGCCGCTGACCGTACTGACCGCATCGAGCAGTTCCGTCGTCTGGTAATGCGCCCCGCACCCGTCGCAGGAATCACCATACTGATCCGGGGCTTTGCACCGCGGACACGTCCCCTTTATATAACGGTCCGGCAGCCACATTTTTTCCTGCTCATCATAGGCTTGCTCGATCTCTTTTTGGAAAATCGAACCGACCTGAGCCGCTCGGGTGTAAATCATCTCACTGAACTGACGATTTTCTTCCGAGTGCGTTGAATAGTAATTATCGAACGCGATTTCAAAGTTGGTAAAATCACGAAAATGTTCCGCATGAACCCGCTCAATCAGTTCTTCAGGAGATATCCCTTCGCTTTTGGCACGAATCATAACCGGTGTACCGTGTGTATCATCCGCGCAAAAATAATAGCACTCATGCCCCATCGCTTTCTGAAAACGAACCCAGATATCCGTCTGCAAATATTCCACCAAATGCCCGATATGAATCGGACCGTTCGCATACGGCAATGCTGATGTTACGATTAACTTTCGCGTCATAATGTGTTCTCCGCCCTACGGTGTCTGTTTGCCATCTGATTGCGTTTTGGGCTTTGTATCATTCTTCTGATTATTGTTATCTTGTCGATTATCATTTCGATTTTTATTCTTTGACTTTCTCCGCCGATTGCGCTTACCGCCTCGCCGTTTTTTATCATCTCCGGATGGCCGCAAACCGTCCTTTTGATTCGAGGACACGCTTTCATTTTCTGATTGATTTGGCTGGGGACGTGGCGAGCGATGGTTATCGTCCCCGGTTTGGTTTTCCTCTGAAGAAAACATCACCTGTTCCATCTGGGCCATCTCTTCAAGCTCGGCCGTAACTGCCGCCGAATCAACCACATAATCCCCGGATTCGATAATAACTTCATCCGGCATCACCTCGGCCTGATTTGACGAATTGCCTCGGTCAGATGTGGCTTTGCCTCCCAAAGAACACAGCTCATCCACAGGCCAGGCCTTACGATCTCCCAATTCATTTTGCACCACCACCAGTTGCGTCAGGATATGTATATCCACAACCTTCCCCGGTCCTTTGGGAGTTTGAACCATCGTATTTTTTCGGGGAAGCTTGTCTTTCAGTTCCATGTATGTTTGATCTTCGTACCGCAAACAGCACTTGAGCCGGCCGCAATGACCGCTGATTTTGGATGGATCCAGCGTGGCCTTTTGCAGCTTAGCCATCCGCATATTGACCGGTTCCAGAATCTTCAAATATCGGCTGCAGCAGCACTGCTGACCGCAGGTCTCAAAATCACTGGTCAATCGCGCCTCATCCCGTGAGCCAATCTGACGAAGTTCGATTCGCGTCTGATATTCTTTGGCAAGTTGTTT
>JADHXS010000109.1 GCA_016782835.1 Phycisphaerae bacterium
CCCTGGATACAGTTTTCCGTTTTTTCAATGACTAAATCCAGACATTCTTTGGGATTGGCGGCATAACCGAGTATGTCGCCAAGACAATAGATCGTCTTGATGCCCCGCTGTTCAATGTCATCCAGCACCGTCGTCAACGCTTCGAGGTTGGAATGAATATCACTGATTATCGCAAACATACGTTACACCTGATAGTATAGATAAGATACACCTCATATAAATTATTACCGGAAAAGCCTTATATATCACAAACCACCCCCGGTTTCCACGAAAAACTCGCAACTCAAAGAAGCCAAAGCAACTCTGTTGCTAATAACCCGCACAATTGTCATCCCGGCCTCTGAGCCGGGATCCAGAGCGTTACCCACTGGATGCCGGGTCAAGCCCGGCATGACACACTAAATAACATAGTAAGTATTTATTAAATAACATGTTACCGTATTTAAAGCGGAATTTTTGCCTTCGCCATCGCGCCCAATAGGCAATCCATTCCCGCCGGCGTAATGTTGTGTTTATGTCGATATTTGGCAATCGCCCCGGCCGCCACCGGTCCGGCCTGCGCCGGACAAATTAGCTCCAGCCCCTCACTGCCCAGCCAGCTTCCACGCATCAGCGTAAAGGGAATCATAAAAAACGAGAATTTGTCGGCATCACCCATATCCAGATGGTCAATCTCAAACGGCAGTACGCCCCGCATCGAGTCAAACGCCGACGGCCCGTAAAGGCCCAGCATCGCGGTTTTTTCCGTCATATCCGCCACCGAAACGGAGCCGTTAGCGACTGATTCGAGCGTATTTTTGACATTTTCTGCTCTTTCCGGCGGGGTCAGCACGATGAAATCGCCGTTAAGCCGAACCACCCGGCAGAGTACATCATTCCCGTCAAATGCCCCCTTTGCCCAGACCCATGAATCGGCGACGAAAGAACCGCTTTTTGCAGGGAAAACACTGCTTAGAACTTCTTTCGTCTGGTCACCTTTGAGATAGAGGCGGCCAAAACTGCACAGATCCACGACCGCGCAATGCTCGGCGATGGCCTGCGATTCGGCCTGCGGATCACCGAAATCGGCCGGCAGCGACCACCCGGAATATTCACTAAAACGGGCATCCAACTGGCGATGCACCGCGTCAAACGGACTGGTTTTCAACATACAAACCCCATAGAAATATTAAAAATCAAATATCAAATATCAAAAATAAGGATTCGGCCTTTGGCCGAAACTTTTTACAACACGTTTTTTGAGGCAAAACGAAACGGCCAGTCTATCAGAAACCCACCGGCGCGCCAAACACTTCTCAGAGCATAGAAGAGATTTGGCTTTTGTTTTCCCCCTAAAAATCCCATTTCACATTATGAAAAAAGCTGGTATAATGCGGGTGTTTTGATGAATGAACCGAATTTAGGAGACATCCTTTGGTTGATATGACGCTATTGGAAACACAGGGGCTGGTCAAGCGCTACTCCGGCCGGACGGTGGTCAACGATGTGAATATCACCGTGGGCCAGCGGTCGATTGTGGGGCTTTTGGGCCGAAATGGTGCAGGCAAGACTACTGCGTTCCGCATGACTATCGGCATGATCGTTCCGGACGGCGGCAGTGTTTTCTTTGAAGGCCACGACGTGACGAAAATGCCGATGTATAAACGCGCCCGTCTGGGGATGGGCTATTTGTCGCAGGAACCCAGTGTTTTCCAGCGGCTGACGGTCAAAGAAAATCTGCTGGCGATTCTGGAGACAATGGCTATCAGAAAAACAGAACGCAAACGTCGGGCCGATGATCTCGTCGAACGTTTTGACCTGGGCGAGGTTGTTGAAAGCCAGGCCCGGTTTCTCTCCGGCGGGGAACGCCGAAAACTGGAAATTGCCCGCGCGATGGTCACCAATCCGTCGCTGATTTTGCTGGATGAGCCGTTTTCCGGCGTGGACCCAATCGCCGTGGAGGAATTGCAGGCTGAAATCCGCCGGCTCGTCACTTCCGGGGTCAGCATCCTCATCACGGACCACAACGTCGAACGTACGCTGGAGGTATCCGACCGGGCGTATATCCTCGACCACGGCAAAGTCATCGCCGAAGGTGCACCCAAAGATATTATCCAGAACGAACTGGTCAAAAAGAGCTATCTGGGCCACACCTTCCGCGGCGACGAATTCGACGAACACGAAAAAACCAGCCTGTTATCATAAGGAGTTAATTTTCAATGACCGATTACTCCCACTGTACGATTACACATTATCCGACGGCGGTGCTGCGGGAAAAGGCACAGCCGATTGAGGAAATTAATGATGATATCCGCAGGCTGGCCGAACGGATGGTCGATATCATGGTCGAAACGAAGGGAGTCGGTTTGGCCGGTCCGCAGGCGGGCGTGAATTTGCGCATCTTCGTGGTGTCCATCGACGGAACCAACGAAAACGCCAGGGTTTACATCAATCCGACTATCAAGCCCGAAGGCAAGGTCGTCGCTTTTGAAGAAGGATGTCTGTCGCTGCCGGGCATTTTCGGCAAGGTCAACCGCTATGCCAAATGCACCGTCACCGCGACTGACCTGGACGGTCATGAATTCACTGAAGTCGGCGAAGGATTGCTGGCACGGGCATTCCAGCATGAGTTCGACCATTTGGAAGGCATGATGATTAAAGACCGGCTGGGCTATGCCGCCAAACTCCGCGCCAAACGTCGGCTCAAACAACTTGAAAAAGAATACGACGAAAATTCGAAATAAGAAATCCGAAACAAATCCTAACGCTCAAAATTCAAATTTTCTAAACCTATGCGAATTATATACTTCGGTTCGGCGCAATTCGGCATTCCCTCACTGGAGGCTATTAGCCATAGCCGTCATGAACTGGTGCGGGTGTTTACCCAGCCGGCACGGCCTTCCGGGCGGCACCGCAGCAAGCCGACGCCGACGGATGTGGCGATATGGTGCCAAAAACATACTATTCCATGCATCGAAGCGAAAAACATCAACAAACCTGAAATGGTCCGGCAGATTGCCGACTGCAAAGCGGATTTACTCGTCGTTATCGCCTTTGGGCAGAAAGTCAGCCAGGAAGTCATTGGTTTGCAGAAGCATGGCGCGGTCAATGTGCACGGTTCGCTGCTGCCGAAATATCGCGGGGCCGCTCCGATTCACTGGGCGATGGTGAACGGCGAAATCGAAACCGGCATCAGCATCATCACACTGGCCGACCGCATGGACGCCGGGATGATACTGGCACAGGGAAAAATGCCCATCGGCCCGGAAGACACATTTCAAACTATGCACGATAAATTGTCCGAATTGTCCGTGCCGGTACTCATGCAGACCATCGAACAATTAGCCAATGGTACGGCAACGTTTACCGAACAAGACGAATCACAGGTTACCTATGCCCATAAACTGCAAAAAAAAGACGGGTTTATCGACTGGGAAAAACCTGCCGGGCAGATTGTTAACCAGATTCGCGGGTTGTGGCCGTGGCCCAGTGCTCAAAGTGTGTACGTTTCCGCCGAATCCGGCAAACACTGGCGTGTTACGATTTCCAACGCCCGTGCCCTGCCGCGAGAAAGCAAAACAGGCGATGTGGTTGGTCAGCTTGACGAGAATCTCCATGTCATCTGCGAACAGGGGGTTTTGGATATTCTGGAACTCAAGCCCGCCGGTTCAGGGTTAATGAATTTTGAATCCTACGTCAATGGGCACAATTGCCAGCCCGGAGATTTGTTCGTCTCCGCCGATATCGCCATGAATGGAATCTTTTGATGGCATTGCAACTCTTCTCAGCCAGAAAAACCGCCTGGTTGGTATTGAATCAGTGCGACATCATACGCCATGATGCCGCTGAATTGCTTAATGAGTATCTACCAAAGACCGACCGGGCCGCGCAGGCAACCGATATCGCCTTCGGCGTACTCCGAAACCGTCTGGCCATTGACTGTATCATCAAAAAATGCGGTTCGGTTGAACCGGCGTATGTGAAACCGGCTCTCTGGAATCTGTTGCGCATCGGAACCTACGAAATTGTTTACGCTCCGAAAACAGCCGAATATGCGATTTTGAACGAAGCGGCAGACCTGGCCCGACAAAAAGGAACCGCACGGACCGTTGGGTTTATCAATGCCGTCCTTCGGGCAGTCCAAAACAATATTGTATCCCGCTCTGCCCCGTTAAAGGAAGCCGACCGTCAAAAAATCCTGCCTCAAGACGAGCAAACCGGCTGCGCGTTTAAAATCAATATCCTGCCGAGTCCGGAAAAAGAACCTGCTAATTATTACAGTATCGCGTTTTCACTGCCGACATGGCTCATTTCGCAGTGGCTGGACGTTTACGGCGATAAAAAAACACGGCAAATATGTTTCGCTTCCAATCGAAATCCCTCTGTCATTGCTCAGCCGAATATTTTATGCACCACCGCTGAAGAACTGGCAACCCAACTGGCCGATGAAGGTGTTGAATGCGACATGAATCCCGAAAAAAGCATGTTATGCATCAAACACACCGGGCAAATCACAAAAATTAAGGCATTTTTGGACGGCTTCTTCACCATACAAGATCCCACTGCCGCCGAAGCCATGAAACTCCTGAATCCTCAGCCCGGATGGACGATTGTGGACCTGTGCGCTGCTCCCGGCGGCAAAAGTATCGCTTTGGCCATGCTGATGCAGGATAACGGAACAATTTTAGCTTCCGACAGCGACTTAAACCGTCTGCAAAAAGTTCGACAAAACGTCAAACGCATGCGGCTCAATGCCATTGACGTTGTTCAAGCCAATCGGATTGAGCAAAAAATTCGAAAACTCAAAAAATTGGATGCGATTGTGCTGGATGTTCCCTGCTCGAATACTGGTGTGTTGGCGCGGCGCGTCGAAGCACGCTGGCGACTGCAGAAAAAGAACATAAACGGCCTGCTTAAAACGCAATCGCAGTTACTGACCCAAGCCGCGGGGCTTTGTCAACAAAAAACAAAGCTTGTTTATTCGACATGCAGCATTCAACCCGAAGAAAACAGGCAGCAAATTCAACTGTTTTTATCACAGCATCCATCGTTTACGCTGATAAGTGAGAAACTGGCGCTGCCTGCGCTGAAAACAAAATCATTATTTGACCATGACGGCGGATATGTTGCAATTCTGGCACGAAAATAGCTTGCGTTTTTTCACAGGAACTCACAAAAAATTCAAACTGCCATCCACAGGTTTTCCACAATGGGTACTTACACTGTTAAAAGTCTGTTAAAAACAAATTTTTTTCGTTTGTAAGTTGCGTTACTGCTTGCACCTCGACCATGTGGAAAAGATTTTTGAAAAATGCCCGTTGCAACCCACATCGGTCACACCTATCATTGGTCTGACTTGGCATTAACCGTTGGAGAAAATAAAACAACATTGACAGCACTCGTAACGGATGGGAGCGTTAGATGCAGGCGGTATTCACGGATGAAATAAAAGCGGTACATGAACGTATCGCGGAAAAGATTGGAGCGACTCAGTATCAGGTCTGGTTCAAAGGGGCAACCCAGCTATCCATGAACGAGGACCATTTTGAAGTCGCCGCCGCGAACCCGTTCATCAGCAACTGGATCGAAGGCCATTTTCATCCGGCTATTGCCGAATCGGTCAGCGACGTGTTTGGCCGAAAATATACAATTCGCTTTCGTATTGATACCTCACTGGTCAAACCGAGCGAAAAACAGCCCTTTTCGTCGCAAAAAACCGAACGGGTCCTGAACTCACTGCGGCGTACACCAGCATTGTCCAAAACCCAGGTCGCCGGCAATCCATTAAAGCTGACATTGAGTGCCTTTGTGGTCGGTGCCAAAAACCAACTGGCCTACAACGCCGCACAAACCGTCATTTCTCAACCGCAAAGCCCGTTTAACCCGTTATTTATGCACGGCGGCTACGGGGTGGGTAAAACCCACCTGATCCAGGGTATCTGCAATGAAATCCATCAAACCCGTCCGGGCTGCCGCTGGACCTATCTGTCCGCTGAGGATTTTGCCAATCAATACGTCGTCGCTTTAAAAACCCGCAAACTCGATATGTTCCGAAACCGGTTTCGCAATATGGATCTGCTGGCGATCGACGATATTCATTTTCTGGCCAATAAAACCGCAATGCAGGAGGAATTCCTGCATACGTTTAACAGTATCGATTTAGCAGGCAAACAAGTTGTTCTCGCATCCGATGCGCACCCCAAAGAAATCGGCCAGCTCTGCGAGAAACTTGTCAATCGTTTTGTGTCAGGCATGGTGGTGCGTATGGATGCGCCGGATTTTGAAACGCGGTGCCGTATTTGTACTCAACGAGCGAAAAGCATGAAGCTGAATCTTTCACAGGAGGTGACAGAGTACGTTGCGGGCAGCATCAGCGCTAATGTCCGGGAGTTGGAGGGCGCTTTAGTCAAGCTGGCGGCCTTTGCCTCTCTAAGCGGACAAAAAATCTCGCTGGCTGTTGCACAGCAGGTATTGGCGGAACATATTGCTCGGACGGACCCGGTAGTGCATAGTTCGGATATTGTCTCAGCCGCGGCCAGCTTCTTCGAAGTCAGTGTCGCAGACATCCATTCGGCGAAAAAAGACCGCACCATCAGCCTGGCACGTTCTTTCGGCATGTATTTAACCCGACGGTTTACCAAGATGAGCTTCCCGGAAATCGGGCGGGCATTCGGGAATAAAAACCATGCCACCGTGATTTTGGCCTGTCGAAAAATCGAAACCGCTCTCAAAGGCAATTCAGAAATGAAGTGGCGCACCCGGCAGGGCTTTCGCCTGGCCAATGCAAAGGATATTCTCGACGCCCTCATCGAAAAAATTTCATAAAAACCGCCTGCGGCAAGGAGAACATCTAACCACAGGCGGTAGAATAGCTAAAGGAATAATACTCTATAGCCTTCTTTTATGTAACCAGAATCCACCCAAACCCAACAGCGCCAGCGTTGCCGGTTCGGGGATGATGATAATATCGGCTGGTACTTCAATGCCATTCCAATACATAATATTAAACGTATTATTTAATGCCGTACCATTTGCTAACGTACCTGTGATAGTGCCAGTTCTCTGGTAGTGAGTCTCAAACGACTCCGTAATCGGAACAAAATCACTTAAATGATCTCCATAAGAAAGAGTTTGACCATTAACTTCAAAATCTGTTCCATTAAGATAAATAATACCATTATCACCTACGACTAAATTTCTTTCAATAGAACCACCAGATACTGTGCCGGTAGAATTACCACCACAGCCGAGCCCTCCAAGAGTACCTCCAGACATAAATAAATTAGCATTTGAACCAAGAGAGAAGTGTTCCGTATATCCTCCTAAGATATTAACCGTAGAATTTGAAGTCGCACTGCTATAACCTCTAATCAAACCATCAGTTATTGTAACAACACTATCTCCCTGAGCATAGACAAATGCCATTACTGTTCCACCATTAATATCAATAGTAGAATGATGATATAGATATATACCACCAAAGAACTCACCTCCCTCTATCAAATTAACGTGTGTGCCTGGAATTATGTCATTATCAGGATCCAACTCTAGACCACTATTATAATAGGTACCAATAGTATGAGATTGACCATCACTCAAAGTTAAAGCCATAACCATAGGATTGAAAAAATACATAATAAATGCGGCAAGTAAAAAACACCTTCTCATAGTTAAATCTCCTTGTTTTAAAATCCTTATAAAACACTTTTAATCTCTATAGATTAGTACTACAGCGCCACATAATTATGAATTACCCTGAAAACAACAACGTAAATTCTCGACTTCGATGCCCAAGGCTCGCAACTTCTGCCGCTTTCGCAGGACATGATGTTCTCTTGCCTGCTGATTGTGCTTTTGGTG